>JAYTNY010000367.1:0-12833 GCA_043748055.1 Roseobacter sp. | reverse complement strand
GGCCAACGCCAACTATGCCAGTAACTTTGGCGACAAAGGGACGTTGGCAATGCCCCCTGCTCGAAGTTTTGCTATTCTGACCTGCATGGATGCGCGACTGGACCCGGCGAAGTATGCCGGGCTGGCTGAAGGCGATGCGCATGTGATTCGCAATGCAGGGGGACGAGCCAGCGATGATGCCATTCGTTCGCTTGTTATCTCCTACAAGTTACTGGGAACCCGCGAGTGGTTTGTTATTCATCACACAAATTGTGGGATGGAATTTTTCACGAATGATGTGATGCGCGGACTCTTGGCCAACAGCCTGGACACTGCTGCGTTGGATGCAAGCGGGTTTCACGATGTCGGTAAAGGCCCAGGCTCCACGGAAGCGGAATTTATTGATTGGCTGACGATCAAGGATCAATCGCGCAGCGTGACGGCCGATGTGCGCCGAATTCGAAATCATCCGCTGGTGCCAGGTTCAATCCCTGTCTATGGGTATATCTACGATGTGAAGACCGGAAAACTGATAGAGGTTCCCGAAGCCACATCAGTGGGCAAGGCAAGATAAAGCGAGATAGAGTTCTTATGGCGTTAGTTATCATGAAGTTTGGCGGCACATCCGTTGGGGATGCAGCTGCGATGCGCCAGGTTGCACACATTGTTCGGGACGCTGCCGCGCATGGAGATCAAGTTGTGGTGGTGACCTCGGCGATGGGCGTGCCCAGCAACCCGGTGGATCGCATCTCGGCGGTGAAGGTCACCGATTCGTTGCTCAACTCGGCCCGCACGGCGGCGGAGGGCGACGACGAGACCTACAAACGCCTGAGCCGCGAGTTGGCAGAGAAGCACCACGCCGCCATTCATGCGGTGATTAGCAACCCCGACGAGCGCCGCAGCGTAAGCGAGACGATTGACCAGATTTTGCGCGGCTTTGAGATGTTGTGCAGCAGCGTGCGCGTGCTGGGCGAGGCGACGCCGCGTGCGCTGGATGCCATTGGCGGGCTGGGCGAACGCATGGCCGCGCCGATTGTGGCGGGCGCGATTCGCGCAGCGGGGGTGAAAGCCGAGGCGTTGGATGCAACTGAGTTCATCATCACCAACGACAACTATTTGGCGGCCTCGCCGCTGATGGAAGCCACGACGGAGAAGGTGCGTGAGCGGTTGTTGCCCATGATCGAGTTGGGCTGCGTGCCGGTGATTACGGGCTTTATCGGCAGCACGCCCAAAGGCGTGCCGACAACGCTGGGGCGCAATGGCACGGACTACAGCGCCAGCATTGTGGCGGCGTGTTTGGATGCCGACGAGGTGCTGAACTACAAGGATGTGAACGGCGTACTCAGCGCCGACCCGCGCATCGTGCCGGAGGCGCATACCATTCACACGCTCACCTTTCAAGAGATGAGCGAGATGAGTTACTTTGGCGCACAGGTGTTGCACCCGATGACGGTGGCGCCGCTCGTTGATAAAGGCATTCCGCTGCGAGCGAAGAACACGTTTAACCCAACGCATCCGGGTACGTTGATTGTGAAGGAGGCTGTGTCGGTCTCGACTGCCATCAAAGCGGTAGCCACGATAAACGATGTGAGCGTGGTGACGGTGCATGGGCGCGGGATGAAGGGCGTGACAGGCATTGCCGGACGCACATTTACGGCGGTGGCGCGCACGCACACCAGCGTGCTGATGTTTGCGCAGGCCTCATCCGAGCAGAACATTTGCATTGTGGTGCCGCGCAACAGCGCCGACAAAGTGAAGCGCGAAATTGAAAGCGAGATGATGCGCGAAATCTTGAACAAAGAGATTGACGATGTGGATGTGATGAACGATGTGGCAATTATTACGACGGTGGGGGCCAGCATGAGCACCACACCGGGCGTGAGCGGCAAGGTATTCGGTGCACTGGGCGATGAGAACATCAACGTCATCGCGATTGCGCAAGGCTCATCCGAATGCGGCATTAGTTTGGTGGTGAAAAGCGCCGAGGCCAAGCGTGCGGTGCGCGCCATTCATGTGTTGACGGGGAATTAGAGATTAGAGATTAGAGATTTGCAAATCTCTAATCTCCTATCTCTTGATCTAAAGTAATTCAAGAAAATCAGGAGAAAAAAGTTCATGTTTAGCAATACAAAAGCATATATCGCAGAGTTTATTGGGACGTTTGTGTTGGTGTTTATTGGGTCAGCGTCGGTGTGGGCGGCGGGCAAGCTGAACACGGGGCCGATTGTGCCCGCGTTTGCGCACGGGCTGTCTATTGTATTTGCGGCGTATACGATGGGGCACATCAGCGGGGCGCACATCAACCCAGCCGTTACGTTGGCTTGCGCGATTGATGGCGCAATTAGCTGGGGCAAAGCCGTTGTTTATTGGATTGTGCAGATTGTGGCCGCAATCGTGGCAGCGTTTGTGCTGACGATTATTTTGCCCAACCAGGCCGCCAACTTTGGCGCGTTTAGCTATGGCGACAACACCACGTTTATCGGCGCAGTGCTGTTGGAGTTGATCTTGACTTTCTTGCTGTGCAGCATGGTGTTGCAGGCGGCGGTGCGCGGGCGCGCGGGCAACTTGGCGGGATTGGTGATCGGCTTGACGTTGACGTTGAGCATTTTGGGCGGCGGAGCCATTACGGGCGCATCACTGAACCCGGCGCGCACGCTTGGCCCGGCGATTGTGGCGGCGATTGGCGGTGCAAGCATCAGCCAGGTTCCGGCGTATTTGATCGGGACGCTGTTAGGTGCCGCATTGGCAGCCGTTGTGCACAAGTTTGTGCTGAACCCGGACGGGCCAGAGGCGGGTGTGGAAGAAGTGAAAGCCGGGAGTGAACGCCCGCGCTCGAAGGTGGGTCGGCGTTAAAGTGCTTTTGTAAGCACGGTTTGTAAGGACGACGGACAACGGACGGCGGACGACTATATGTGTCGTCCGCCGTCCGTTGTCTGTCGTCAAATTGATTGAGAGGTTCGTATGTCAAAGGCATTGGTCGCGTTGGTGGGCCGCCCGAATGTGGGCAAAAGCACGTTGTTTAACAAGATTGTGGGCGAGCGTTTGTCGGTGGTGGATGACCGCCCCGGCACCACACGCGACCGCATTCAGGCGCCCGTTGAGTGGAACGGTGTGGGCTTTACGCTGGTGGATACGGGCGGCATTGAGCCGTTAGAGGCGCTGCGCAACAAAGAGAAGAAGGCGATGGCCGAAGGCTCGCAGGATTTTGTGTTTGAGATTCGGGAGCAGGCTGAGATGGCGATTGCCGAGGCCGACGTGTTGGTATTTACCACCGATGCACAAGTAGGCTTAACAGGTGCGGATTCGGCGGTGGCCGAGATTATTCGCAAGTTGATGGGGCAGCGCCAGGCTACCGGCAAACCAGTGCCAACGGTGATTGTGGCGGCCAGCAAAGCCGAGGCACAAGGGCCGAAGACCGGCAGCATGGAGTTCTACGCACTGGGGTTGGGTGAGGTGTTGCCAACGAGTGGCATTCACGGCGATGGGGTTGGCGATTTGCTAGACGCGGTCGTGAACGCCATCCCCAAACACGCGCCGGATGCGCCAGACGAGACGGTGAAGATTGCGTTGGTGGGCAGGCCAAACGTGGGCAAGTCATCTATGTTTAACCGGCTGATTGGTGAGCCGCGCGTGATTGTTAGCCCGGTGGCGGGGACGACACGGGATGCAATTGACACGTTAATTGAATTCAATGAGAAGGTGCAGGGCGGCGCAGGCGAGGAAGCGCAGAGCCATCAGATCACCTTGATTGACACGGCGGGCATTCGCAAGCGCGGCACAATTGAGCCGGGTGTAGAGAAATACAGCGTGCTGCGCGCGTTTAAGGCGATGGAGCGTGCGGACGTGGTGGTGCTGATGTTGGATGTGACCGACGGCATCATTGCGCAAGACGAGCATATTGCGGGCTACATCCAGGACGAGAACAAGAGCGCGATTGTGTGCGTGAACAAGTGGGACGAGGTGGAAAGCCCGGAGAAAATTGACCGCATCGCCAAGCATGTGGAAGGCTATGGCTATCTCACGCAGAAGATGACCGAGTTCTTGAAAGTGGTGCAAGGCCGCCTGAACTTTATGCCCTACATGCCCGCGCTGTTTACCTCGGCCAAGATGGGGTTTCGCACCGATCAGGTGTTCTCCACGGCGTTGCGGGCGTATGAATCGCGCTCGATGCGCATTCCGACCAGTGACGTGAACCGCATTTTGCGCGAAGCGATGGAGAAGCACTCGCCGCCCAGCAAAGGTGGGCGCTTCCTCAAGTTTTACTTTGGCTCACAGGTGGGTGTGAACCCGCCGCACTTTGTGTTCCAGGTCAATGATCCCAAGCTGGTTCACTTCAGCTACAAACGCTTTTTGGAAAACCGGCTGCGCGACGAGTATGGCTTTATGGGCACGCCGATTAATATTTCGTTTAAGGGGCGCAAAGATGAGTGATTGGGGAATAGGGATTGGTAATTGGGGTTTACAAATCACCAATCCCTATATCCCCAATCACCTTCACCTTCAACTCCGCTTCTTCCAGCGTTTTGTTGCAGACGGCAGCCAGTTTTTGGCCACGGGCGTGCAGGGCCAGCGATTGTTCGAGCGGCAACTCGCCCTGCTCCAGTTGGGCGACGATGGACTCCAGTTCTTTGTAGGCTTGCTCAAAGCTCACGTTCAGCTCTTCGGCGGGTTCGGCATTTTGTTTCTTTGCCATGCAAAGAATGTTACCGCGTAGAATTTAGCTGATCGCTGATGGCTAAAAGCTGATCGCTATTCTGAGGGTGGATCTGTTCCGGTGGATGGCCTGGTCTTCAAAACCAGTGGCAGGTTGCACGGCAAGCTGCGGTGAGTTCGACTCTCATCCGCCCTCGCTTTTAGGGTGTGCCTGACAAGAGCACACAAAAACAAACCAGGATTCTTTCAGAATCCTGGTTTGTTTTTGCTCGGTACTTGCTGCTGTGTTTGTACTACGGTTGCTTAATCGTCAGCGGCAGATACACCGTCTTGTCGGAGTCCTCGCCAATCGCTGTTTGCAACGCGGGCGGGCCAGAGATCGTCGGCGCAGCGTCATCGTCCTTCGCAGGCGATTCGCTCTCAGCCGTTTCCGGCGCCAACGCACTCGTCACCAACGAAGCCCCTTGCTGTGTCGAGATCGTGATCACGCTGTTCTCCACCGCGCGCACTTCAATCTGGCACAGCCGGTTCGCTGCTGGGCAGTCGGTAATCGTTACCTCTTCTGTCGTCGTGCCGTTGTTGGCGCTCACATCCACGCGTGTCGCGCCGATACCCACGCCATTAAACGCCGAGACATCGACATCGCCCGATGCCACCTGCACCGTAAACGTTAATGTTTGGCCGACCGGCAGCAGAATGCGGAAGATGCGAATGTCGTTGCGATCCACGGTGATGTTGCCCGCTGGCAAGTAGCTGACCACATCGAACCCAGGCTGGCGGCTGATGTTGCCCGCGCCATCTTTCACCCATGCAAAGGCATAGGCCGTGCCCGCAAAGTTCGGAATCTCAGCATCCACAATGAACGTGCCACTGATCGTGTCACCGCTCGTCGGCGCTGGCAGATCCTGGAAGGTGCAATTGCTTTCTACCCAGCGGCGTAGCGACACGTTGTAGTAATAGCGCACAATGCAGAATTGCTTCAGCGCGCTCGGCGTGGCGTTGTTCGCGCCCGTTGGGTCTTGGGCGTTGATCTTGACCTTCACGTTTCGCGTCGTCACAATGGCGTCGTTGTCGTTAAACACCGCGTCGTCGCTGATGAAGATCGAGTTAACCTTCGGTGGCGTGTTGTCCGACGGCTGCGCCCGCACCACAATGCGGCGCGAAGCCAGGTTGTCGTTCGCGTTGTCGCCGCTGGCCACCGGAATCACGTTGTCAACATCAATCGTCACCACAATTTGCTTAATGCTGGCGCTGGCTGGCGCATTAAACACTTTGGTGTAAATGGCCTTGCCAAAGTTCTGGTCAAAATCTGCTGCAGCAATCGTGAACTCCTGCGGTTGCCCATCAAACGTAATCTTGCCTTTCAGCGTGGCCGTGATGCCCAGATCAGCGATCAAGTCCGCCAAGTCCTGCTTCTGCCCGAACAAGTTCACGTTCACACCAATCGTCACCTGTGTTCCCGCAAACACCGTCGGCGGGTCCAAGAAGATATCGTGGCGGCTGATGCTCAGGTTGATCGGGAAGACCGTGTTCGCGTCCAGCGTCTTCAACCACGCCACCACTTTGGCCTGGCTGGCTGCCGATGTCAGCGGGTCGGTCTGGCCCACTTTCAAGCCTGCCGCGCGGTGGTCGGCGTTCGCCAACACGCAGTCCAGTGTCTCGCACGCACCGTTGTGATAGTACGGCGGCAAGTTGAAGATGCCCAACAGCGACGGCACGTTGTAGCCATTGCCCTTGCCATCCCCGTTCACATCTTTGCCCAGCGCACCCAGCACGCCGTTCTCAATCTTCTCAATGCCACCAATCTCGGGCTGCCCGGCAATGGTGTTGCCTGCACCCGCTACGTTTAAGTTGAACGACTTGATATCGCGCAAGAAGCGATTGAGATACTGCGCACCCACCGTCGTCGTCACCGGCGCTTCGGTCGAAATTTCGGTGGCAGCCGGTGGCGAGGTGAAGTCCTTGCGGCTCACCGTCCACTTTGGCCCGGCGTGGCACGAGCCACACCCAGCCTGGAAGAACAGCCTGCGCCCTTGTGACGCATCGCTGTTGGGGATGCCGCCCGTGTTGTCCGGGTTGGCGGTCTTGCCCAAACCGGGCGTCGCCAGCTCAGCATTCGTCAGCGCGCCATTGGGCGTGCGAATGGCGCGGCGCACCCACTCTTTCAGTGCATCCAACCCCTGCCACTCAAACGTGCTACCGGGCAGCTTCACTTTGAGGCCGGGCCGACCGGCGTTTGGCTTCGCAAAGGCGTTAATCACCAGCGGTGCGCTGTTAATGTCGCCCGTGTCACTAATCAACAAACCATGCAGCGGGTCAAACGCACTGCCGTTAATCGTCGGCGAGATGGCCCCAGGGCCGCTCACGTTGCGGATGTTCAACTCGAAGTCCTGCACTTCATCAAAGATAGCCGAGTAGTTGAGCACGCGCTGATCGTCCACGTTGTGCGGCGACCATGTCGCGTTCAGCGGCACACTCTTGCGCGGGCCAGCGTTAAAGCTCCACACCTCGCCGTCTGTCCAGCCGTTAAAGTGGCAGCTAGAGCAAGCCTGCCAGCCTTCGGACGACAAGCGATCATTCGTCGAAACCGTCGTGCCTGCCGGGCGCTCAAAGTTGCCGCGCGAGCTAAAGAACATCTCCGCGCCCACCAGCACTTCCTCACCCTTCGAGCCAGGGGTTGGCAAGTCTTGCAGCTTGATGGTGGCAACCACCGCATCCGTGCCGGTGTCCACCACGCTCACGTTGCGTGAGACATGGTTCAACACATACGCCTTCGGGGTACCCACGTTGCCCGGTGCGCCAATCACAATGCCCAGCGGGTTCTTGCCCGCGTTTACGCCCGCCGTAGCAGGCGTGGCCGGGTCGTTCAGGTCAATGTAGCGCGTGGTGCTGACGCTGCCGGTAAAGGCAATCGCGTCGCTGGCATCCACGTTCAGCTTCACCAGCACATCGCTGGCCTGCGAGACCACATACGCGCTGCCCGCGCCGCTGTTGTTGGTAAACGCCATGCCCCACACGTTGGCAAAGAACAATTTCTTCTTGCCTGCTTCGGGCACGCGCGCGCCCAGGTGCAAGTTTAGTGCGCCCGCCGCAGCCTCGGTGCCGTTGGTGTTGCTGATGATGTTCACATACGCATGTGTGTCGTTGTTGAACTTCAGCGGGCCGCTGGTAGAGGCCGCCACGTTGGGCATAAACGCGGTGTTGCCGCGAATCACCACGCTCTGCATCTGGTTCGGGTAGGCCGCCGTGTCGTTCAGGTTCTTGTCCTTAAAGCCCGCGTTGCTGCTGGGCAGTTTGATGGGGCTGAAGCCGGTGACACTGGCCGCCTTTGTGGCAGCACTGGTGTTGATGTCTAACCGACACACCAACCCTTCTTTGCCACCATCGGTGGCTTGCACGCCGCCCGGTTTCACCATGCTCAAGAAGCGCGACACATACAAGCGCGTGCTGTCTTGCGTTACGGCCAGGCCACGCGGCTGGAAGTGGCGCTTGTCGTTGTCGGTGTTGCAAGCGCTGTCGCTCAGCGTCACGTTGCCAATAATGCTGGGCACCGTTGGGAAAGCCACATCACTCTTGAAAATCGTGATCGTGTCTTGCACGCTGTTGGCAACGTAAACACGCTTGCCATCTGGCGAGATCACGACGTTCCACGGCTCTGCGCCGGTCGCAAATGTTCTCTCTACAACGCCACCCGCGCCGCCGCCGGTGATGTGAATGACCGACACGCTGTTGTCCGCCGCGTTGGCGACATAGGCATATTCGCTGTTCGGGTCAATCGCCACCGCCTGTGGGTCGTCGCCCACGGTAATCTTGCTGGTCACAGCGTTGGTGCTGGCGTTGATGACGTAGACGCTGTCGTCGCTGCTGTTCACTGCCCACACAAACAACTTGTCGTTGGTCATGGCGATGGGGCTGGACGTGGTGGGCGTGTTGTAGACCGCCGCCACGGCCTCTGGCGCAGCGGGTGCCTCGGGAGCCGAGGTTTGCGCCAGCGCAGTTTGCAGCGATGGCACGCTCGCTACCGTGCCAATTAATAACGTAGAGATGATGCCCAGTGTTGCCGGTAAAGCAATAGCCAGACTACGGGGTTTGCGTCTTTGTTGGTAAATAGGTGTACTTATTTCATTCATAGACCCTCCTAGTTTATGCCCTGATTCATGTCTTGAAAAGATTAAGTCTGAGAGCGTGATGAGGACACTACCCAACGCGGTACTTAAAGATCACTTTCGAGAGTGGACACCCTAACTTTAGTTAGCATCTGCGTAGGTTTGCTAAAGATTTTGGAGGTGTGCTGGTAGCCACAGGCTTCAGCCTGCGTTCCACATACCGAGTGACTGAAACAAGAGCCAAGGAATGTCCCGTTGTTACTCGTGTATGGGCGCAGTCTAAAGACCTGCGCGGCTACCTCTAACGACAATCACAGTGCTTTGCTGTGCGTGTTTGGGTCCAGTGCATCACGCAAAGCCTCGCCAAACAGGGTGAAGCCCAGAGTGGTGAGCATGAGCGCAGCGCTGGCCCACAACACGGGCCAAGGCGATTGGCGAATCTTGCCAAAGCCATCGGCCAGCACCACACCCCAACTGGGCGTGGGTGGGCGCACACCCAGACCGAGGAACGACAAGCCCGCCTCGATGGTGATGGCGCTCGGCAAATCCATAGCCAACAGCACAATGAGTGGGGCAACGATGTTGGGCAGCACATGCCGCAGCACAATGCGCAAGGTATTGGCTCCCAGCGCGCGGCCCACCTCCACAAAGGCCAAAGCCCGCACCACTTGCACCTGCGCGCGCACCACCCGTGCATAACCGGGCGCAAAGGCCAGGGCCACCACGAACATCACGCTGCCAATGGAGGGGCCGATGAGCGCCAGCAACGCCAACGCCAGAATAAGCGCCGGGAAGGATTGCACGGTATCGGTGAGCAAAATGATGGCGGCATCTACTGCGCCACCCAAATAGCCGGAAGCCAAACCCAACGCCAGCCCAATCAACAACGCCGCCAGCACCGAGGGGAATGCCACGCCCAGCGCCACCCGCGAACCGAAAATTAATCGCGAGAGCAAGTCGCGGCCTAGGTGGTCGGTGCCCAGCAGGTGTTGGGCGGATGGGCTTTGCAGCCGATTGGGGATGTCTTGCTGGTCGAAGCTGTAAGGAGCCAAGACGGGTGCGAGGAGCAACACCACTGCAAGCACCATCACCACCGCCAAGCCAAACAGGCCAGCCGTTGTGCGGGTGATGCGACGAAGTGTAGTGAGCATGTGATTAAAAACTCTTTGCGGAGCATTCTGAGCGCAGTCGAAGAATGCGCACTATGTGGAGTTACGCTAACGCAGTTCCGCCACGTCCGCATTCTTCGACTGCGCTCAGAATGCTTTTGATGGGTGTTTCGACTCAGTCATTAACATTGCGCGTGCGCGGGTCGAGATAGCGATTCGCCAGATCGGCGATTAAGTTGGCGAGGACGAAGAGCAGCGCGGCCACCAGCACACCGCCGCGCACCACGGTGTAGTTGCGAGTGTTAATCGCATCGAGGATCAATCGACCCAGGCCAGGGCGGGTGAAGATGACCTCCACAAAGATGGCCCCACCTAGCAAGTTGCCGAGGCCCACGCCCAGCACAGCCACCGTAGGAATGAGCGCATTGCGCAACGCATATTTGTAATACACCACGCGGGCGGACAAGCCCATCGCAAACGCGGCACGAATGTGGTTGGCCCCAATCACCTCCAACATGCTGGCCCGCACTAAGCGGGAGAGATAGCCCACCCACGTAAGCGCTAGCGCAATCGTCGGCAAGACGAGGTGGCTGAGGTAATCGAGCGGGTCGCTGAGGTCGCCAGTGCCGATAGCAGGGAACCAGCGCAAGTACACGGCGAAGACCAGCAGCAGCAACAAGCCCAACACATAGCTGGGGATTGTGACGAACGAGATGGACAAAATGCCGATGACCGAATCGGCCCATTGACCGCGATGCACCGCCGAATACACACCCAGCGGAATGCCGATGAGCGCCGCCAGCCCCAACCCAGCCAGCGCCAAAATAACCGTGTGCGGCAAAGCCACGCCCAGCAATTGGGTCACCGGGGCGCGGCTCAGAAAGTCGGTGCCTAAATCACCTTGCGCCGCACCGGCGATGAAGCTGACGACTTGCGTTGTGATGGGTTGATCGAGCAACATCTCGCGGCGCACGCGCCGGCTTAGCTCTTCGTTGGCACGCGGGCCGAGAATAATTTTGACCGGGTCGCCGGGGATGAGATGCACGAGCAAGGCCAATAGCGTGGTTGCCAGCAGGGCAACCAATACAGCCAGGGCAACACGCTTGAGGAAGTAAGTCACATTAGGGCAACCTCCGACCCCTAAAGGGGAGTCGTTGAGTAACGCTGAAAGCGCATCAACGACTCCCCTTTAGGGGTCGGAGGTTCGAGACAAGCCTACTTACTTGCTCTTAAAGCTCGCCGGAATAACCAAGCCGTTGGGGTTTTGCGAGGGAGCCAGGCCCGCGCGCACGGCGTAGAAATTTGTCGGGCGAACCGTCCACACCACGTTGGCGTTGGCGTCCCACAACTTTTGGCTTTGGATGTAGAGCGCGTCGCGCTGCTTCACATCGTTGGTCAAGGTCGCGTCGCTGTTTACTTTGTCAAAGTCTTTGTCGCACCAATACATCCAGTTGTATTGGCCGATCTGTTCGCAGCTAAACCACACGATCTGCCAATATGGGTCGGGATTCGTGGTGCCCCAATCGAAGTAGATCATCGGGCGTTCGCGCAGGGTCTTGTCGTCGCCGTAATAACCACCGCCATCCACCTGGTTTATTTCCACGTTGATGCCAATCTCTTTGAGATTGGCTTGAATGACTTCGCCCAGCGCTTTTTGTTCTTCGCCCTGCTCCATCGTCAGTTGCAAATCCAGTTTTTCTGCGCCTGCTTCTTTCAGCAAGGCTTTGGCTTTGGCAATGTCACGCTCGTAGCACGGCGCATCTTTCCAATAACCAAGCTGGCCCGCAGCCGCCACGGCGCACATGCGTTCCACCTTGCCGTCATACACGCCTGCGATGATCGAAGGCACATCCACCGCCAAGCGAATGGCCTGGCGCACTTTGATGTCTTGCATCTTGGGGTGTTGCACGTTTAGGAAAATGCCGCTGTAGTTGATCGTTGGGTGGCGAATGACCTCGAACTTGTTGTTCGCGCCAATGCGGTCAATCGCGCTCTTGCCAATCAGGGTGAAATCAATTTCGCCCGCTTCCAGCGCAATCTCGGCGGCGCTGTCGTCGGTGATTGGGATGAGCTGAATCTCCTCCCACTCTGGCTTGGCACCCCAATAAGTCTCGTTGCGCTTTAACACCACTTTTTGCTTGGGCGTCCAGCTTGCAAAAGCATACGGGCCGGTGCCGATGGGGTTCGTGCCATATTTATCACCCAACTTCTCCACGGCTTTCTTGGAGACGATGACACCCGCCGTGACCGGCAGCGTGCTGGCCCACAACGGCGCGAAGGGCTTCTTCAAAATAATCACACCGGTGTATTTGCCGGTCACATCTACTTTGTCCAGAGCTTCCCAATCGCCTTTGTAGGGTGCGTTTAGCTTGGGGTCAATAAATCGCTCGTAGCTGAACTTCACATCGTCGGCAGTCATCTCGCCATACTCGCCGTGAAACTTCACGCCTTCTTTCAGTTTGAACTCAATGCGCAAGCCATCCTCGCTGGTCTTGATGCTCTCGGCCAGCACATTCTCCAACTCCCACGTGCCAGGCTTGAAGTGAACGAGGCCCTCGCCCACTGTCTCTGCGGTCACGGTATCCATGCTGGCGGGGTGGAAGGCCGGGTCGGCGGTTGTTAAATCCACCGGCATGCGGATTTTGAGCACGGCTGACCCGGCTGGTTTGGCGGGCATAACGGTTGCGGCAGCCTCGGCAGGGACTGCGGCTTTGGGGGCGGTTGCGGGTGGTGGGGCGGCACAAGCAGCCAGCGCCAGCGCGGCGGATAGGGTTAAAAATCGTCTTTTGCTATTCATTCTCTTTTCTCCTTACATCTCAAAAAGAAACTTTGCCGGTAGCCGCAGGCTTCAGCCTGCGCCCATACACGAGTAACAACGGGCATCCCATGGCTCTTGATTCAGTTAGAGCGAATCTCTACTTGGCATACGATGTGAGCATCCTGAGCGCAGCGCATTCCGATGCGCGCAGTCGAAGGAGGCGGCTCG
>JAYTNY010000366.1:0-9385 GCA_043748055.1 Roseobacter sp. | reverse complement strand
TCGATGGCGCTGGGCAGCTCTGGCGAGATGATAGTGCTGACTTGAGGCGCAGCAGCGACGGCTACATTGGCTTGGGCAACAGGTATTTCGGGCAGCAGCACGGTGTTTTGTGCCGCATCCTGCGACAAGTCTTGTTGCGGTGCCGAGATCACCTCGACGACGGCGTTAGCCGTATTGCTGCTGGATGCTTGCGTGGTTGTGATGTCAAAACCCGGCAAGAATGTGGCTGCGGCAATGGCCAAAAAACCCACACCGACCGCCATCAGTACCCAGGACAAAATAGTTTTATTCGATTTCATGCGAATGATTGCTCTCCCTTATTGTGCAAAATTGTGCAAACAATTTAGTTAAATTTTATTTGACGAATATCGCCTGATGGTCGTTCTGCGAATGCAGCCCTGCACTCGCTCATAACTTTGGTGCAACAATTTGCAGCATATTTGCAGTCACAGCATCAATGGGCTGCGTGGCATCCACCACCCACCATCGCTCCGGCTCGGCCAACACCAGCGCGCGGTAGCCCGCCTCCACCCGCCGATAAAACTCAACCGACTGCGCATCCATCCGGTTGAACTCCTCACTTTTTGCCCGCCGCGCCAGCCCCACATCTACTGGAACTTCAAAAAACAACGTTGTATCGGGCTTCAGGCCATGCGTGGCAAAGTTGAGTAGGGTGCGCAACAAGTTCATATCCAACCCCCGCCCATAGCCCTGGTAAGCCAACGTAGTGTCGGCAAATCGGTCGCACACCACAATGCCACCCTGCTGCAAATGCGGCTGAATGCGCTGCGCCATCAGTTGCGCCCGCGAAGCGCAATACAACAATAGCTCGGCCCGTGCATCCATGTTGGCGTGTTTGTGGTCGTGCAAAATGTCGCGCACCTGCTCGCCGATGGCCGTGCCGCCCGGTTCGCGCAACGCCAACACATCGTGCCCACGTGCGCGCAAGTCCTCGGCCAGCCGATGAAATTGCGTGGTCTTGCCACTTCCGTCCAGGCCTTCGAGGGAAATAAACATTGACGAGTGACGAGTGACGAGTGACGAGTGACGAGTGACGAATGTCGAACAATTCATTCGACATTCGTCGCTCGTCATTCGACATTTGTTTAATCTCTAAATATCCGCACATGCCGAATTGGCTCTTTGCCGTAGCTGTGCGAGACCAAGTTGGCGGCGCGGGCGCGCTCGTGTTGTTGGCGGCGGATAAAGGCGTTTTGGGGCGAGAGGTCAATCAGCCGGTCGCCAGCCAGCACGCGTTTGATGGCGTCCTCGGTCTCCTCCATCGCTCGCTCGTAAGGCACCACTTCTGCGCTGTCGATGCTGAACAAATCGGCCAGGCAGCTTTCCATCTGCGCGCTGGAGTTGGAGCGCAGCACATAGATGGGCACGTTGTTGTGCTCGGCGTCCGTAATAATGCGCGGGCGCTGGCGGTAATACGCCTTCGAAGTAATCAACACATCGGCATCGTCTACGGTGTCTATGATTTCGGCAGGCACGCTCAAATTGCGCACGGCCTGCTTCAGCCTGTGTTTGGGGATGCCAAATGCAAACAGCCGCATCACCTTGCCCTTCATCGATTCAGGCAATTCATCGTAACTGTTTGCGGCGCTCCCCTTGGCTTCATCACTCTCGTCATCGTCTGCTTCTGCGGATGGCGCAGCCACCGGCACGTATTCCCCTAAACGCGCATCGCCAAAGCGCGGTTCGACACGTACATCTCGCACATCCAACGGCTTCATCACATTGGGCTTCTCCAGCCGGAAGATGTCGTCCACACTGGGCACGCCCTCGTTCACTTGCATGCGGCGGGTGCGGCGTGCTGGGGCATCGGCTTGTTCGCCGCTGTCGCCCATCACCCCATCGCGCTTGGTGAGGCGAACGGGGGTGCGCTTCACCTCACCGTTGGCAAACTCGCGCACCTCGGCCAGCGGCATTTTGTCGCGCAACAAGCTGTCTACGGCCTCGCTTACATTGTGGTGCACCAGCAGCCGGTAGCGATCTCGAATCTCGATCAACACATCGAACGTGGGCGGCGAGCGCCGCTCCAGCACGGTCTTTTGTGTACCGCGTCGGCGGGCCTCTTCGTCGCTCAGCGTCACGCTTTCAATGCCGCCGATCAAGTCGTTCAGCGTTGGGTTAATCATCAAGTTGTCGATGGTCTGCCCGTGCGCCGTGCCAATTAACTGCACACCGCGCTCGGCAATGGTGCGGGCGGCCTCGGCCTCCTGTTCGCGGCCAATCTCGTCAATCACAATCACTTGTGGGTTGTGATTTTCAACAGCTTCAATCATCACCTCGTGCTGCAAGCTGGACATGCTGACCTGCATGCGGCGCGCCCGGCCCACAGCAGGGTGGGGGATGTCGCCATCGCCGCCAATCTCGTTGCTGGTGTCCACGATGACCACGCGCTTGCTTTCGGCCAACACACGGGCGGCCTCACGCAGCAAGGTGGTTTTGCCCACGCCCGGGCGGCCCAGCAACAAAATGCTTTTGCCGGTGTTGATGATGTCTTCGATGATGTCCAGCGTGCCATACACCGCGCGGCCCACGCGGCAGGTCAATCCAACAACGGCCCCGCGCCGGTTGCGAATGCCGCTGATGCGGTGCAACGTGCGCGTAATGCCCGCGCGGTTGTCATCGTCAAACTCGCCGATGCGCTCGACGACGTAGTCGATGTCGTCGTTGCTCACCTCGGCCTCGCGCAAAATTTGTTCTTCGCTGCCCTGCTTTTCGTTCACATAGCGGGCCTCGGGCTGGCGGCCCAGGTCCATCACTACTTCAATCAGTTCTGCAAACCTGCCAATTTTCTTAAGCGCATCCGCAATGCTGGGGGGCAGTACTTCCAGCAGCACATCCAGGTCATCCGTAATTCTCAGTTCTTGCATACGTTTTATTTTTAACCACAAAGGCCTCAAAGAAACACAAAGGACACGAAGAAGCCCATAAATCTTTGTGTGCTTTGTGCCTTCTTTGTGTGCTTTGTGGTGAAAAGTTTTTTCATCTTACTTTCTAACTCGCCGATCATAGTTCAACGCCACCTCGCGCTTTACGCGGTTAATGGTGGCGCGGTGGCGGGCAATGGCTTTGGTGGCTGCGGCAAAGGCAGGTTCGGGGATGGCGCTCCATACCGGCTGGTGTACCCGTGCCGCCGTGTGTCGCACCATCAACACGGTGCTGGTGATGTGCGAGAAGCCTAAATCATCCAATACTGGCAGCACCCAGCTTTGGTAGGCGCGCACCGTGCAATACACCGGCGCACGCTTGCGCTTGCTGAGGCGGTGCAGCGCGTGTTGCAACATGGGCTTGGCCAGTTCTTCGGCTTTGGGGCGGAACATCATCTGCAAGCCATAACCGCGTTTGCCTTCTCGGATGGCGACATGGCCTACCACTTCGTTATCCTGCGTCAGCACCCAGCCTTCGTCGCTGGGCGTGGTGGCGCGCAACAAATCGCTGGTGATCTCGGCCTGATACGTCATCTTGGGTGCGGTGCGCATGTGCAGCATGCGGACGAGCGGGTCATCGGCCTTGGTCACATCCCGCAGCCCTGGCACGCTAAGCCCTTCAAGATCGCGCTCCACCGAGGGCAGCTTAAACACATCCTGATGAATGAGCGGTGCAAACCCCGCGCCGTGCAGGGCCTCGGCCTCGCCGCCATATTCAGGTGGCTCGGCGATGACGTGGTGTACGCCGTGCGAGGCCGCATACGAGCAAAACTCACGGGCCAAATACATCCAGCTCTCAACCGATTCATCGCTTTGTGGGCCGGGGGCCATGAGGATGAGCGCGGCGCGGTGTTGGGGGGCATGTCGGTCGCCGTTTTCGCTGTCCTGAAGGATGTGCATCAGGCCAAAGGCTTCGGTGCTGTCGCGATTGTTTTTGCGATCCCGATCCACCAGCACCACGTTGTGGTCGCGCCCGCCGGTAACGTACGAGGTAACAGCATCGCGCAGCAGGTTGATCCCATCTACGGCAATCAACTCATACGCGAGGGTGCGCGCCAAAGGCCGAAGCCTTTGGATGGCGTTCACGTCACGAATGTCGAAAGGACGAATCATGAAATTGAAAGTGTGCTGTGGCGGTGGGCTGAAGCGAATGATTGCTGCGGGCGAATGTCCTACTGGCCTAACTGGTTACAAGTCTACACGTTAACATGGAATTGTTAATGATGGCGATAGGTTAATTTGATCTGGTTGACAAGATTTCGCTCTTCACTATTCTTTGAACAGCTGTTCAAAAATTGCCAAAACTGTTGAAATTTATGCGCAAGAGCTAATGGATTATTACAAAATGGGGCGATGGCCGATTGGATTTGATGAAGAAAATCGCCTCATCATCTTTTAAGAAGAGTGTAAGTAGGTGGGTGGCAACGCCAGTCTAGCTATGCCTGCAGGCCGCAGTTGGCACTTCCAACATTGGATGTATGGCAACGCCAGCCTGGCGTGGATGGACAACTACAGTGAGTGCAGCGATGTGAGCCAGACGACGGTTTACATTGGTAGCTACTTTGAGAAGAACACGACGCTAAACATAGCGACAAGCTATTACGCCTTCAACGGTCAGATGATTGCCATGCGGCAGGGCGCGACTGTGTCTTTCTTGCATGGGGATCACCTGGGTTCTGCCAGCCTGACGACCAACAACGCAGGGGTGAAGATTGCCGAGACGCGCTACATGCCGTATGGCGAGATGCGCTACCAGTGGAGCAATACGCTGACGGATAAAAGATTTACATCGCAGCGATTGGATAACAGAGGCGTTGTAGAGTCAAAGGATGGGTTACTTCCCCAACTTCAGCCCAAACTGCGATGCGCACAACACCCTTGCCCTATAATTTTGGTATGTTAGACGCAATACTAACTATCCCGCAAGATGTTTTAGATTCTGCCCGAGTGACCATCGCTGATCTGCAACTTGAGATTGCAGTAGCGTTGTATTCACAACGCCGTTTGTCGGTGGGCAAAGCTGCCCAGCTTGCACAGATGTCGTTGTGGCAATTTCGTCAGGTGTTGGGCTCAAGGCGCATTCCGCCACACTACGATGTTGCTGATTTGCACGCGGACTGGGCTACTTTGCAAAAGCTTCAACAACTGTGATTGTCGTCAGCGATACCTCACCGCTTACCAACTTAGCCGCTATTGGTCAATTCAATCTGCTGCATAGCTTATTTGGCGAGGTCTACATTGCCAGGCAGGTTCATGATGAACTAACTGCGTTAGGTCACCGTTGGCCCGGTGCCGATGAGGTTGATCAAGCAGATTGGGTTCACATCTGTGAAGTGACCAATATCGCTTTATTCCAAGCCTTGCAACGAGACCTTGATGCGGGCGAGGCCGCAAGCATTGCGATTGCTTTAGAGCTAAAGGCAAATCTCATTTTGCTAGACGAAATGGATGGTCGCCGTGCCGCTCAGAGATTGGGCTTGGAGATTGTTGGCACGCTGGGGGTGTTGTTAAGTGCAAAATCTCGGAGCCTGATTCCCCAACTTCAACCTCTCATAGATGCGTTGCGACGCGATGCAGGCTTTTACATCAGCGACACTCTTTACGACGAAATAATGCGGTTAGCGAAAGAGGCCTGATTAAAGTTGGTGCCCTCCCATCAAAATTTCGGCGTCGACCGCGGCGGCAGTTCGCGTGTTGGGGTTTGTGATGCTGTTGGAGACACGGTGGGTGTAGGTGTCGCTGCGGGCTGGTCGCCACTATCCGCATACACCAGCGCCACAAACGCGCGCGGCGAGATGGGGCCGGGCTTGATCGTCGGCGTAGGCGAAAGGGTCGGTGTCCGAGTAGGTGTACGCGTTGATGTCTGAGTCGTTGTCGGAGTCGGCGTGACCGTTGTGCAGGGTGGCGGCAAGGTGGGGACGGGCAACATTTCGGTCCGTGTGTTGTTTGTCTCATTGCTTTCGGCAATTTCGCTGCCCGAATCGGCTGTGGCGCTGGCCTGCCGCGCTTCGAAGGGGAACCACAGCGAGGTGTATTGACCCGCTGACAACCCGCCTATCACACGCAAGGTGTAGCTGTTGTTGAGCGCGACCGAGAACGGCCCGGCATTTGCCCCACCGCTATTTTGAATAGTGACATAGGTGCCATGGGTTGTAGAGGTGTAACACCCATTTGTATCGAACTGAATCGAAATTCGCATCCCCGCAATTTGCAGATCGGGCGAATCGGTTGAGGTGATGACAGGTGTTGTGGTGGGTGTGCCTGGTGCCGGGGAGGCTGTAGCCGTGTTGGCAACTGGCACCGTAACTGTAGGGGTGGGCGTTTGGGTTGGGCTGGCTGTGGCTGTAGGCGTAGCCGTGCTAGCGCTCGGTTGAGTGGTCTGCGTGGGGGTGGGTGTTCTGGTTTGGGTGGGCGCTTGAGTTGGTGTTTGAGTTTGAGTTGGTGTTTGAGTTTGCGTGGGGATTGGGGTGGGTGTCACGGGCGTAGCGGTTGCTGTTGCTGCCGTGCCCTGCGTCGAGCTTAACCGCAGCACCCGGCCCGCGTAATCCGCCAAATAAATTTCGCCCGCCGAATCCTCGCCAAAGCTGGCGATGTTAAAGCCAGCCGTAGCAATCTTGGCTGTGCTGAACACCCCAGCCGCCCCGGGTTGCCACGCCGTCCAAACGTTGCCGGTGCTGTAATCCCCAAAGAAATAGGCGCCGTTTAACCATGGGTAGTTGGCCCCACGATACACATAGCCGCCTGTGATGGAATAGCCGCCATTGCTGTTGTGCGCGTAATCCGTAAACGGCTCGGTGGCCGCAATGTTGCTGCTGGCGCAGCCGCTGCTGTAGGCGTTGCGCCCTTCGCGCTTGCTCCAGCCAAAGTTCAGCCCCGCGCTCGCGCCTGCGGGCACAAAGGTCACTTCCTCCCAACTGCCTTGCCCCACGTCGGCCACATACAAGTCACCGGTTTGCCGATCAAACGAATTGCGCCACGGGTTGCGCAGGCCAATGGCCCATACCTCGGAAAGCTGGGTGGTGGTAAACGTGTTGGTGTTGGGCGTGATGTAAGTGACTTGGCCCGCGACGTCGAGCCGCAGCAACTTGCCACGCCGCTCACTGGTGTTTTGGGCCGAACAAAATGGATCACCGCCGCCCCCGCCATCGCCCACCGCGGCATACAAAAAGCCATCTGGGCCAAAGCTCATCCAGCCGCCGTTGTGGTTGCTTTGGCCGGGATGCGAGATCGTCATCAGAATGGTCGCCGAGAGCGCATTCGCCACGTTGGGGTTGCCCGTCGAGACGGTGTAGCGGGCGATGTTTTCATCGCCGCTTGAGTTGGTGTAATAAATATAGAAGCGGCCCGTGCTGGCGTAGTTCGGCTCAAAGGCTAAGCCCAGCAGGCCTTCTTCGGAACTGGTCTTCACGGTTGGCGAGATGTCCAAAAACGACGTGGATAGCAACGCACCGCTCTGCCAAATTTTTATTCTGCCGCTCTGCTCTACAACAAAGAGCCGATCATCTTTGGCATGGGTGATGAAGACCGGTTGCGATAAACCGCTGGTAATAATGGGCGTAAAACTGTAGGCAATGCTGGGGTCGTTGGGGGGCACATTTGGCGCGTTCAACGCGTTGGCGGGTTGCAAGGGGCCTACGGCAAAGGCAGTCTCAGATCGCGTTGAGGCCATCGCCGTCAGCAGCCCCATCAACCCAAGCACCAACACGAACGAGACGAGCGTTGAAGTATTTCTGTTTTTCTTCATTGAACGTGATCCCCAATAAGATTTTTTGATGGGACGAACAGGATTTCACAGGATTAAATCCTGTCAAATCCTGTAATCCTGTCTATTTCATGACGACGGGCATAAACGTAGCCTTAGACAACAGCTTGGAGGCGAACCGATAAACTGCGCCGTCCTTTGTGCCGCCGTGATGGACGATATACAACTCGCCCTGCTTGTCCTCGCCAAACGAGACGATGGCCCAGGCGGTGTCCAATATCTGAGTATGCGTATACACGCCGGGTTGGGGCTGCCACAGCGCCCAAAGCTGCCCGCTGCATGCATCGCCATAAAAGTAGTTGCCGTTTAGCCAGGGCTGGCTGCTGCCGCGATATACATAGCCACCCGTGACTGATGCACACGGGCTGGTGCTCTCGCTGTGGTTGTATTCGGCCACCGGGTCTATGCTGGCGATGGGGCTGGCCGCGCAACTGTTGCTGTAGGTGTGGTTACCCTCGCGGTTGCTCCAGCCCAGGTTCAGGCCTGCCGCGCTGTTGGCGGGCAGGGCGCTCACTTCCTCCCAGGCGTTCTGGCCCACATCGCCTACATAAAACGCGCCGCTCTGCCGGTCAAACGAATTGCGCCAGGGGTTGCGCACGCCAATGGCCCACACCTCGGGCGCGGCGCTGGCCGTAATGCTGTGCATGTTGCTGATGGGTGCCGTGTAGGTGATTTGCCCAACCACGTTGAGCCGCAACAGCTTGCCCAGTAAGTCTTGTGGATTTGTGGCTCGGCAGTCCGGGTCGCCACCACTGCCGCCATCACCTATGCCCGCATACAAAAAGCCATCTGGCCCAAAGCCCAGCCAGCCACCGTTGTGGTTGCCATGCAGGCGGTGCGGAATGGTCAGCACGCGTGTCTCGCTCGTGTTCGCCACATCGGGGTCGTCAGATGCGGTGTAGCGCGCAATCACAATATCACCGCTGGTGTCTGGGTTTCTGTCGGAGTAATACACATAGAAGCGTTTCGTCTTCGCGTAATTCGGCTCAAAGGCCAGCCCCAGCAGGCCGCGCTCGCCGCAGCACAACACCCGCCCGCTGATGTCCAGAAAAGGCTTATCCAGCATCGCCCCATCTTTCAAAATTTTGATCACGCCAGCTTGTTCCACAATGAACAAACGGTCGTCCCCGGCATGCCCTGCAAACACCGGGCTGGCTAACCCCGTGGCGACGGGTGTAAACGCATACGCAATAACCGGATCGTTTGGCGCACGCGGGGCTTGAATGGAATGAATAATGAATGAAATTGCCTGCGCTCGCATACTTGTTGCAGATTGCGCCAGCAACAGGCCAAGACAGGCAGCAATTCGGCTGATAGGCTGAAATACCATTAACTTAGATTTGTTCATAACCGTTATAATCACATTCTCGGATTAAGTGAGGTTTCAGGGACGACATCCCTCCTAGAGATGTCATCCCTGACAACCCGTTGGGATAAGCTCTAAGGAGACCCAGTGCTTCATCAATTGATGCAACTTGCACCAACCCCCATAACCCGCATGCGTATCACGGGGTTCGTACGAATCGTTCGAACCTTTGTCGCAATGTGGGTGGTGTTTAGTGTCTGTGGTGTGAGCAGTGCGGGTGTTGTAGTGGGTGTTGTAGAGGAGCGCAATCACGTCCGAGCCGCCACGCGCACAGACTCAAGCCCCGTGCTCGAACTCGTGTTGCAAGCCGAGCCG
>JAYTNY010000365.1:0-11887 GCA_043748055.1 Roseobacter sp. | reverse complement strand
ATTCCGGCGATTAAAGTGAATGCCAAAGTGATTGCGGTTGGCCCCGGTAAAAAGGTGGGCAAGAGCAGCGTGGAGTGGAGCTCGCCCAACAAAGGCCAGGTAGGCTGGCACAACTATTCGGGCCGCTTGGGCGAAGCCAAGAACATCGTCTTAAACGGCCACAACAATATACAAGGCTCGGTATTTCGCAAGTTATACACGTTGCAGGCGGGCGATCTGCTCACGGTTTCCAGCGCATCTTATGTTCGTGTGTATCAGGTGCAAGAGGTGCTGAAGTTGCTGGAGCGCGGGGTTTCGTATGAGCAGCGCGTGCAGAATGCGCAATATATTCAGCCCATGAACGATGACCGCTTGACGCTGGTCTCGTGCTGGCCAGAGACGAGCAACACGCACCGCATTATTGTGATTGCGAAGCCGGTTAGCCAGAATTATTAGCACGGGTTTTCACCGCCCATGCAAAACAAATTGCAATATAAAGTCAATTGATCTAGCTTACAACCGATTGCATAACGCAATCAGAACCGCGCGGATGTGCCGCGTAAGGAAAGGAAGTGGGTATGGCTAAGCTCGTGTTCGGAATGAACCAGTCACTGGACGGCTACATCGACCATATGGCGTTACCTGCGCCAAGCCCCACGCTCTTCCGCTACTTCATCGAGGAGGCTCAGGGGCAGGCAGGCAGTGTCTACGGTCGTCAGATGTATGAGGTCATGCGTTACTGGGACGACGATCGTCCTGAATGGGATGTAGCGGAACACGCCTTCGCGGCGGCGTGGCGGAAGCAGCTGAAATGGGTCGTCTCGCGCTCGTTAAAGTCGGTCGGCCCCAACGCCAAGCTTGTTGGGGATGATCTTGAGGGCGCGATCCGCGAGCTGAAGGCCGAGCGCGACGGGGAGATCGAAGTTGCTGGCCCGAACTTGGCGCAAAGCCTCACCGAACTTGGCCTGATCGATGAGTATCGAATCTACCTGCACCCCGTCGTGCTTGGTCACGGCAAGCCCTATTTCGCCGGACCCCGGCCGCCGCTCCGCCTTATGACTCATGATCGGATTGGCGAGGATGTGATCAGGTTGACCTACGTCCCTGCTTAATCTACGGCTAAACATGCAAATCCGCAGCCTCATGTGCCAGCCCCATCTTTTCATAGAGCATTGCGGCTTGCGCAAATACAGCAGCGGCCTCATCGGCTTGCCCCAGCTTGAGCAACACATCACCCAACGCACGCAGCGCCGCCGCCTCGCATAGCAAGTCTTGGATGGCCTGAGCCTCGGCGATGGCCTGATGCAAGATGCTTGCAGCCTGGGGCAACTGCCCACGCCGCTGATTGATTTGGCCCAGCACAACCAGCGCACTGGGCCTATGCCGTTCTTCTTCTTCGCGCAAGGCGCGTTGCACAAACTGCTCGGCTTCGTCTAGCTGGTTCAACATCACGCAGGCCTCAGCGGCGTTGGTGGCAATGCCTGCAATCAGAAATGCATGTTTGATTTGCTCGGCCAGCGTCAGCGCCTCGCGGGCCTCGGCCAACGCTTGTTGCGGCTGGCCTGCGCTGGTGTAAGCCGCAATCAAATTGAACTGGTCATACAGCGCGTTTACCGTCTCGCCCACCTCGCGGGCGTTGTGCAGCGCCAGCGTTAGGTGCCCAATGGCTTGCGCGGGCTGGCCCATGCGCATAAACAAATGGCCGAGGTTGGAATGTGTAGCCGCCTGCACATGCGCCCGGTTGGGCAAGGCCTCGCTCACGCGCATAGCTGCGTCATATTGTGTTTGCGCTTCGGCGTAGTTGCCCGCTTCTTCTTCTACTGAACCATAAAAATTGTGGGCTTGATGGAGCGCTTGCAATGCCTCGTGCCGGGCGCGGTCTAAATTGCGCAGGCGCGCAATATGCACGTAGCCAATTTGCGCATGCAGATGCCCAGCCTTACGCTGGCGGCTGCTCACATCCGTCAACGCATCCAACGCCAACTGATATTGCTGAACGGCTTGTTCGACACGGCCTTGCATTTGCAGCGCATCCCCCAGCAGCCCACGCGCCGAGGGCGTAAGCGCGTGCGGGCTGGGCCAAGTGAATGCGCCGACCTCGGCCTCGGCCTCATCAGCCAGGCCCACGCGCAAGGCTTGTTCGGCGCGCAATAGCGCCAGGGCGCGGCGGTCGTCATCGTTGTTGTCGTTGGGCAAATCGGTTTGTCTAATCTCGCGGAAAATTTCGCGGGCAGCGGGCATGTTGCCGCGCCCACGCTCTAGCTCGCGGTGGTTCCACCACAACCAGATGGCTTGCGCAGGCTGGCCCGCCCGCACAAGGTGAAAAGCAGCAGGCGTGTATTCGCCCAAAGACTCGTGCAAGTTGGCCGCACGCGCATGCAGGCTGGGCCGCACATCCGCAGAAATGCGGTGCTGCACAAACGGCTGCACTTGCGAGGCGATGCTGAGCGTATCGTGTGGCTGGCGCAGCACCAACTCACGCACAACTAAATGGTCGAGTGCGTCTTGCGCATCGGCCCAAGCGCTGGCAGGGCTTGGCCCGCGAAAGATGGAGAGCGCCATTAACAGCATGCGCTCTGCGTCGCTTAGCTTTTTCCAGATGCGGCCAAACAACGCTTCGGCAGAACGCTCGCCATCGAGGTAGCGCAGCAAATCAGGCGTGGTCTCTCCGGTGTGGCGTAGGTCGGCGAAGAGCTTAATCAACAAAGGCAGACCACGCGTAATGGCGTGCAGCGTTTGCAATTCGCTGGCGCTGAGATCGGTGATGCCGCGCCCGCGCAAGACCTCGGAAGTTTCTGCTTCGTTCAGGCCACGCAGCGCCACTTGCACCTCGCTTTCGATTAAGGCTTGCTGGCTGAGCAAAAGCGTAGGCGTGGTTTTGCTGAGTTCTTCGATGAGGTGAATGACTTGCGAGTGAGCACGCGTTTCGGGCCGCAGTTGGTCGCTGTCGTCTATGCACAGCAGCAGGCGTTGGGGCAGCGCGGCCAAATCGTGCTGCAACAAGCCCAGCACGCGGTCTGGGGCGATGTCGCCTCGGTCGGCCATCAACTGCCGCCAGGCGTTGGCGGTGTGGGCGCTGTCTTGGCTGCGCAAGCAATAGGCCAGCGCAAAAGCAAAGCGGGTTGGCTCATCGTTTAGGCCGGGGCGCACGGTGAACCAAAATGCGCGGTCGCGGCCCCAGGCCTCGGCAATGCCCAGGCCCAGCGAGGTTTTGCCGATGCCGCTGCGGCCTGTGAGCGACACGCTGCGCCCAGCGCGCAGATGATCCAAACAATCGGCCAGTAACTTTGCGCGGCCTACCAAGTGCGGCGCGGGCGGCAAGCCCAAATGCAGCGGCGGGCTGACGGTTTGATTTAGGGCCTCGGCCAGCGCCTCGATGGCGGTGGCGCGGTGGCGGTAATAAGTGGTCTCGGCTTTGCCCAGGCGCAGGGCCACGCCGGTGTTGTTGAGGGCAAGGTCGCGTTTGAAGAAGCTGACGTTGAGGAGTTCGAGCGAATCGGCTGGCAAGGTGGCCGCAGCGGTGTGCAAGGTTTGGCGCAGCACTTGGCCGCGCACGGCGGGCGAGGTTGAATTGATTGAACTGGGTGCGCCATCCAACGCAGCCCCCAGAAAATAGGGGGCCGATAGCGGTGAGTGTTCGCCCAGCCACAGGTCATCCGAGAGATGTTCGAGGGCTTGTTCTACCGCCTGCGCAAAGGCATCGGACAGCTTGATGGACTTTGCCACGCGGGGATTGTAGCGGGGTGGTGTTGAGGAATAAATCGCTCAGCTTGCGATCTCGATCAGAATTTTTGGAATATCTGGCGACTCGTCCCAGAGCCAAGCGATATTCAAGCTCAAGCCCACTAAAACCGATGAACGATAAATCCCATTCGCGTCGGGCTTTACAGGCACAAACTGTCCATCGTTAAGCACAAAAAACAAGGCGCGCTGGCGGCCTGGGCGTGGATCAATAATCCAATACTCCTTAATGCCTGCCTCTTGATATTCATCGAATTTTTCGACCCGATCTCGTGTCACGCTTTCGTCGGAGATCACTTCAATCGCCAAATCGGCAGGGCCTTCGAGATGGCTTTCGTGAATGAGATTTATCCGCGCTTGAGACACAAAAAACAGATCAGGCTCGCGTGCGCTGCCTTCGGGTTTGGCACGCATGGCGTACGGTGCGGTAAGCACTTGCCCCAGCTTTCTGATATTGACAAACACCGTAAGAAGCACGACCAAAAATTGAACCACTGCTTGATGATGTTTGGTCACAGACATATATTGCACCCCTAGTCCGTCAATCCACTCAGTGAACCCGCCTTCGGGTTCCCAGCGCAAAAACTCGTCAAAGGTCATGGCACATTGGGCCATAGCACCCGACTGTGGCGTATGCTGTTCTTCATGTTCGTGAAGCATTTGTGCCGTTTGTGCGTTCATTGCAACCTAGTGTACAACAAGCCTATGCCTAACTACACCCATCGCTTGCAAGCCGTGCAACAGTGCATGGCCGATCTAAAAATCGACTTATTGTTCCTGCCCTATTCCGCCAACCTGGATTACGTAACCGGCATTCACCGCGAAGAACAAAACTTTGGCAACACCATGTACCCCGGCGATTGGATGACCGGCGCATGGATTGCGCCAACGGGCGCACCTGTGCTGACGCTGCCGCGCATGCAAGCCGATTTTCATGGCGCGGCGGGCGGCTTTGATGTACGCGTGCTGCCAGATGCCGGTGACCCACGTGCGTTGGTGCGCGAGGTGTTGACGCACTTGCAAGTTGCATCAAGCGCGACGATTGCGATTGAACCCCGCGCCCGCGCCGAGACGGTGCTCAATCTCCAATCTCTAATCTCTAATCTCCAATTACGTTCCGCCGATGACATTTTGCGCCCACTACGGCTCATCAAAAGCGCAGACGAGTTGGCGATTCTGCGGCGGGCGGGGCAGATCACCGAAGCAGCTTATGTGGCAACGCTGAGTCAGCTCAAACATGGCATGACGACGTTGGACTTGATTACTGAGGTGAATTACCAGCTGAAGAAACATGGCTCGTTTGCGCCGTCGTTCCAGACCAGCTTCTACAACATGGGCCGCAACTTCCCATTTAATTTTCTCAACAAGGACGAGGTGATGTTGATTCCGTTGGAGCCACCGGTGTCGATCTCGTTCGATTTTGGATCGGTGCTGGATGGCTATTGCTACGACTTTGGCCGCTCAGTGTTCTTTGGCGCGCCAGATGCCGAGTATCAGCGCGTGTATGACTTGGTCATCGCGTCTCAAGCAGCAGGCATTGCCGCACTAAAGTCGGGCAACACGTGCGAACAAGCCGATGCAGCCGCGCGGGCAGTGATTGCAGACGCAGGCTATGGCTACGCGTTTCGGCACCGGCTGGGGCACGGCATTGGCATGGATGTGCATGAGCCGCCATTTTTGACGAAGGGCGACACGACCACGTTGCAACCGAGCATGTGCTTTACTGCAGAGCCGAGCATTTTTGTGCCGCACCAGTTGGGTGCGCGGGTGGAGGATATTGTGGTGGTGGGCACGCACGGCGGCGAGGCCTTGACCGATGGTTACAAAGCGTTGCATGTAGTGGCATGAACAAAACATTGCACGCCTGGCGTTGGCCGATTTGCATCGCAGCCATTGTTGTCATGGTGGCCTTGCACCTAGCAGCGGCGCAACAAAAAAGTTTTTGGGAAGACGAGGCCGTGAGCGCCACTATTCTTCAGGGTGATTGGAACCGCGTGGTGTTTATGGATGCGGCCATTCATCCGCCGCTTTACTATTTGGTTACTGCAGCTTGGGTGCAAGTATTTGGCAGCAGCGAAGTGGGCATGCGGTCTCTTTCAGTGGTCTTTGCCAGCCTTAGCTTGCTTGTGGGTTTCCAAGTGGCCCGTCTCTTATTCGGGATCAAACCCGCAATCATCTTTGCTGTGTTTTTGGTTTTGTCACCCTTGTGGCTAACGTATGCACCCCAGGCCCGCTACTATGCCTTCTCTACTGCCCAGGTAATGCTAATGGTGTTGGCGCTGATGACATACCAACGCACACAGACGCGAAAATGGCTGGCCGTTTATGTGTTGGCGGGCGCTGCTGCGTTATACACGGTGTATATGTCGTTTGCAGCGCACTTGGTGTGCTGGGTATGGTGGCTGGGTTGGTTTGTCGGTTTGGGTAAACAACCTCGCATCAAGCTGGCTGTGGAAGGGCTGTTAGCCAACGCGCTCATCGCAGTGCTATTTATGCCTTGGTTTTCTACGTTTACTGCCGCAGTCAAATTACAAGCCGATGTGCCCGGCAAATCATTGGCAGCATTGACCAGCGAGATCACCAAATACATGGTGTTCAATCTCTATGACTTTGCGGTGGGAGAAACGCTCTCGCCGTTAAACCCGGTGGCCTGGTTGGGGTTAGGCGTAATTGCACTGGTGTCTGTAATTGGGGTGGCGCGAAGAACAATGCCACGTGCAAGCTTGTTTGCGCTGTTGATGGTGCTGGTGCCTTTGTTAGCAACCACCAGCATCTCTCTATCGATGGGGCGCGTCCCATCTCCACCTGCACCCCACCGAACGCTGTATGCCCTGCCTTTCTTCATCCTGTTACTCAGCGTGGGAATTGCCGCGCTGCCTAAACGTCTTGCCCTGGTTGCAGGGATGCTTATCGCTTCGGCTTACTTATGGGGGCAGGTGAACTTCTTTACCAACCGCGAGTTTATGAAGCCGCTGTTGACCGCGCAATGGAAAGAATTGATGCAAACGATAAAGTCAACAGGAGCGCAAAACATCGCTGTGATTTGCAACGAAGTTGATTACACCTGTTTTTTTTATGGGAATCTAAACGGGTTGAACCCGCGTTGGCCTGCGGATTGGGAAGAGATTGCGACGACAAACCCGCAAGAAGTTTGGTGGATTTATTCCAATGTTTCATCTCGCACCAACACCGATTACTCACATGTATTGGCTGCCATTCGCAAGCGCTACCAGGTGGAAGAGGCGCTTGATCTCGGCCCGCAAGATGCCTCTATCACCGCCTTCAAGGTGCGCTTCATGCAGGGCGAGGCCTACGCGCATCGGGTGAATGTTCGGCACTTCAAGCAACCGAACAAGCCGTAGCGTGTGTTATCTTAGGTAGGCAAGTTGTAACGAGCAGGTAGAACTATGAAGATCATCGAAGAATTAATCGGCATTCTGGGCATCGTGGTTTGGATGGGTTTTCTGACGTTGTTGTTGGGCGGCTTTTTAGCATGGCTGGCTGTGTATGTCAGTGGGCTAATTGAATCCAACAAGAAGTAGTTGGTGCGTCGTTCAGACCTGTCAGGTGGCGCACATCGAACCCAATTGAGCTAGAGCGTGACTGCGCCACCTGATAGATCTGCATCGGTTCGTGAGCATGGGAGGAAAGAGATGGCAAAGATTTTCAAACGTGGTGTTGTGTTGTTGATGGGGCTTGTGTTACTGGGCGCGTGCAGTGATTCATCAGTCTCAACCCCCACCCCAAATCCCATTCCCACCGACCCCGCGCCTGTTGCCACACAACTGCCTGCACCCACTGCCGCACCGGCCGCCACCAACACGCCAGAGCCAGCACCCACCGCAGCCTCATCCAGTAACACCACCAACACCACCAACTGCACCAACCGCGCCGGCAATGTGCGCGATGCCACGGTGCCCGACGACACCGTGTTTAAGCCCGGGGTAGCGTTTGTTAAAACCTGGCGCATCAAAAACGTAGGCACTTGCACCTGGGGCGCGGGCTACACCGTTATCTTCTCTGTGGGCGACAACATGCAGGTTGCGCCGCAAAACGCAAACGGCGCGCCCATCCCCGCCACCCCGCCCGGTGCCGATGCCGAGGTGAGCGTGAATCTGCAAGCCTCGTTTAAGGTGGGCAAATACAAAGGCTTCTGGTTGTTGCGCGGGCCAGATGGCAAAACATTTGGCACTGGCAGCGAGGGGAGCATCCCATTCTGGGTGCAGGTTGTGGTGAAGCGGTAAATGTCCGATGCTGTGTTTATGCTGGCCGAGCAGAACGCAGCCGAAGCGTGGGATCGAGAGGCCAGTTCGTAGCATGGTCTTTCGCATTTGTATCAAAACCCCACAAGAATGACACTGTCATGTATGCTTAGGTAACCCACTTGGGAGACTCAAGACGACATGGCTCTACAACTTTCTCGCTCGCCTCAATCTCCATATCTGAACGCTGAGAACTACGCGGTAGGTCAGGCTGGCCCAACTTATGCCTGGCACATTGACAAAAATGTTGCCGAACCGGTAGCCGTGGCGATGTTGCCAGTGTTAACCGGACAGATTGCAGAGCGAGGGCTACTGATGCTGGTGTGCGATGCCGCCATTGATGCGCCGACGCTCAAGTCACTTGCCGCTGCCGCTGCGGCCCGGGCCATTCTGCGCAACTACTACTACAAAACCGAGCCATCTAATTACGGCCACATGCTTTTTCAGGCTATGTTGGAGGGGATTCGCGAAGCCAACGATGAGATTGCGCAGCGCTTTTGGTCTGATGCTGAACAAGCAACCCACCTGACCTTGACCGACAACCTGGCAGGCATCTCGGCAACGGCGGTGGTGGCGTATGACAACAATTTGGTAATTGGCACCGTGGGCAACACACACGCCTACCGTATTCGCAATGGCAAGCTGGCCATGTATGAGCAGGGCGAGCAAACGCAGTTGATTGTGCTGAAGGATGACTTTCGCAAGGGTGACCGCGTGTTTGTGTGTACGCATGGGCTGGCAGGTGCAATGGGTGCCGTGCGCATTCGCGCGGCAGCCAACACCCGTGCCACTGCCTCGCCAGAGGCTATGCGTGCACTGATTGAAGAAGCAGAGCAGATTAATGCCACCGATGTTATGGCTGCGGCGATGTTGTATCGAAACACGCCTGCGCCAGCTTTGTTGGCCACCAGCCGCGCGTTGGTGCCAGTGCCAACCCGTGCCCGTGTGCCCCTGGCATCTGCGGCACCACCAACATCAATGATGCGCTGGCTGACATTGGCCAGCGCCCTCATCATTCTGGCCGTAGGAGCCTGGCTGCTGCGGGAGAACCGACAAGCACTTCCACTGAATCCAACACCGGCTGCGCCCACAGCCTCTGCCGCACCGGTTGCAATCGTGCCGCAGGTGCCTATTGCAACCGGCCTGATGCCGGTTCCAGTCATGGAAAGCAACGCCCGTCCCGCCGCCGCCTCGCTATCCAACACAAACACCTTGTCGGTGGTCATCACCACGAGTGAAGCGGGCATTGTTGTGTTTCAAGTGGCTGCAACCGAGACACCCGCGCCGCTGCCAAAATCAACTTCAACACCAATACCAACATCAGCGCCAACGCTGACATTGGAGCCAAGCGCAACAAACACGCCAACACCAACGCCACAAGCGACTGCTACGGCGACACAAACCCGGGTGGTTGTACGTGCAACAGTGACGGCAAAGCCCATCGCAACCCAGGCACCGCCGCAACCTACATCGCCGCCGCCGCAGCCTACATCGCCGCCGCCGCAACCTACATCACCGCCGCCGCAGCCTACATCGCCACCACCACAACCTACGTCACCACCGCCGCAGCCTACATCGCCACCACCACAACCCACGTCACCACCGCCGCAGCCCACGCCCGATCTGGTGGTGCCTTGTTTACCCGGGGATACGCAATGCAAACCATAACTCGCAAACTCAAAATCATCGTCATCATCGCAACACTGCTCAGCACAAGCATCGGTCATACATCTATGACCGATGCCCGCACCTCTTTGCAAGGCGCGCCTTTGGTGGCGCAAATTGCTTTTGCCAGTGCAGCGCCTACTATTGATGGAGCCGTAGACACCGTTTGGTCACAGGCCACAAGCTATACGCTACAACGAATCAGCGTCAACAATGGGCCAGTCGCGTCGCCTACGCCTGCCAACATCTCGGCCAGTTTTAGGGGGCTGTATGACGCAACGAACTTGTATGTGCTGATTGAGGTGACGGATGATCTGCGCTCGACCGACAGCCCCACCGATTGGTGGACGGATGACTCCACCGAGATTTTGCTGGATGGCAACTTGAGCCGAGGCAGCAGCTACGATGGCTCGAACGACCGGCAACTGGCGCAGACCTTTGCCAACCCAGCCCTGATTGCTGGGTCGGGCGGGTTACCTGTGCCCGCAGGCGCACAATTTGCGCGAGCCGTTACCACAGGGAACGGCTACCGTGTCGAGGCCGTATTGCCGCTGAGCGCGGTGGGCATCACCTCGCAGGTGGGCTACCGCTTTGGGTTTGAGGTGGCCGTGAATGATGATGACGATGGCGGCGCGCTGAACTATCGCTTGAACTGGAACGATGCTGCGGCAGGCGGCTGGTTGAACCCCAGCTTGTTTGGCATCGCCGAGCTACAAGCCCCGCCAGTGCCCACATCTACCCCAACGGCCACTGCCACTGCCACTGCCACACGCACGCCCACGCCCACGTCAACAGCGACCTCTACGCGAACCCCTACTCCCACCAGCACCGCAACCCCAACAGAAACGGCAACCGATGTTCCGACTGCCGCTGCAACGGCGACCAAGACCAACACACCTACAACCACACCTACTCTGCCGCCATCAACCCCCACGCGAACGCCATCCCCCACCACCACAACCGTAAACACGCCGGTGTCCACCGCCACTAACACGCCTGTCACGCCCAATGCGGCAACCCTCACACCCACCCCTAGCAGGACATCGACAGTGCCGCCCACGCCGCCCTCTACGCCCATTACGCCAGCACCCTCGCAAACGCCAGAGACCGGGCCAGGCGTGCCGCGCCCTCGGTTGTATCTACCTTATATTTTGAAAGCGCAGAAGTTGGGCGACAACCACGAAGCTTGCACGGCCTATCGTGTCTCGCCACCTGCCACCGTCTCACAACCGGCTGATAACTCTTACAACATCTATCGCTTCACCGCCATCACCACTACCTATGCCGCTATTCTGGAAAATTACGCCACGGCGGGTTCCATTTTGATTTGGCAAGTTGAAGAAGATAACTGCGCGCGATCCAATACAACAAAGCTGAAGTTTGCAGGTGGCGTGGATATTGTCTCGCCCAACACCGGCTACGAGGTGACGTTCTATGGCTTCTTTGAGCCAGGCCAGGACTATGTGGTGGCGGTCTACACCAAAAAAGACAACCTCACCCCGAAGATATACACGTTGACCTTGCGGCCCGTTGGCAATCGTTAGTGTGATCGTGTGGCTAAGAAATTCATCCCCCCGAAGGTTGAACTTGGAAGAATCAGGCTCTTTTGAGCAACCTTCGGGGGGATTTGCTAACTCTGAGCCTGTTTTTTCGCGGAGGCACGGAGAAAGCGGAGGGCGCGGAGATTTTTATTTCTCCGCGCCCTCCGCCTCTCTGTAGCCTCTGCGAAAGAAAACAGCCAAACGTTAGTAGCCGCGCCCCACACCGCGATAGGTGAAGCCCATCTCGCGCATCTTGGCTGGGTCGTACATATTTCGTCCGTCTACCAGCACCGGGTTCTTCATCACCTTCTTCACCTTACCCCAGTCCAGGTTCTTGAACTCGTTCCAGTCCGTCGCCATAATTAACGCATCGCAGCCTTCGGCCACCTCATACGCGTCCTCGCACAGCTTTACGTTCTTTAGCAGGCGACCTGCGTTCTCCATCGCCACCGGGTCGTAGGTCTTCACCGTTGCGCCATCGGCCTGCAACATGCGAATAATGTCCACTGGCTGGCTCTCGCGGATGTCGTCGGTGTTGGCCTTGAAGGCCAGCCCCAGCACACCCACCGTCTTGCCCTCCAGGCTCTTCAGCTTGCCGTTGCTGTTGCCAATAATTGCGCGTGTCTTGGCCACAATGCTGCGCCGCGCGTCGCTGTTAATCTGCATGACGGCCTCTAACAACTGCGGGTGCTTGCCTTG
>JAYTNY010000364.1:0-2695 GCA_043748055.1 Roseobacter sp. | reverse complement strand
GCAAACGCTTATTTTTCACCCCTGGTTGGTCATCCCAGCCGTTCTGGTGATTTTGGTTGTGTTGGGATTTAATTTTGTGGGCGACGGATTGCGCGATGCAGTTGATCCGTACTCGCGCTAGGAGCCATCACACAATATGACATTGGATTTAGCCTCTGCAACTCGCGTTACTTCCGCTGCTATTACTTCGGATGTGATTGTCCAGGTGAAAGACCTGGCCGTGCGCTTTGATGCGCTACAAGGCAAAGTGCCGGCGGTAAATGGCGTGAGCTTCGATGTCAAAGCTGGCAAGACGCTGGGCATCGTCGGCGAAAGCGGTTGCGGCAAAAGCGTGACGGCCCAATCTATTTTGCGGCTGCTGCCCAGCCCACCCGCCAAGCTCATCGGCGGCGAGATTCTTTTTCGGCAGCGCACCGGCGAGATTATTGACCTGGCAAAGTTGCACGCCAAGAGCGCCGAGATGCGCAGCATTCGTGGCAACGAGATCGCGATGATCTTTCAGGAGCCAATGACCTCGCTCACACCCGCTTACACCGTGGGCGACCACATCACCGAGGCCATCACGCTGCATCAAGGTGTGGACAAGCGCGAGGCAAAAAAGCGCGCCCTCGATATTTTGAATCGCGTCGGCATGCCGCAACCCGCCCGCACCATCGAGTCTTACCCGCACCAACTCAGCGGTGGCATGTTGCAGCGCGCCATGATTGCGATTGCCTTGTCGTGTCGGCCCATCTTGCTCATCGCCGACGAGCCCACGACTGCGCTGGACGTGACCACCGGTGCGCAAATTCTGGATTTGATGGAGAGCTTGCAACAAGAGTTAGGAATGTCCATCATTCACATCTCGCATAACCTCGGCGTGATCGCCGAGGTGGCCGATGAAGTCGCCGTCATGTATCTCGGCAGAATTGTGGAGCAGGCTCCGGTAGATGAGTTATTCAACGCGCCTAAGCACCCGTATACGCAAGGCCTGCTGCGCTCGTTGCCGCAAGTCGGCGAAAAGCGGCGATTAGAGCCAATTCGCGGTGTGGTGCCAGAGCCAAACGCCATCCCGCCCGGTTGCGCATTCGGCCCACGCTGCCCCAAGTTCATGCCGGGCAAGTGCGATTCTGCGATACCGCCGTTGATCCAAGTGGGGCCTCAGCATTCCACCCGTTGCTATTTGTATGAAGAATAGTTTGACTATGCCAAGCCACGTGACATCCCAAACCCCGTTGATGATTGTGCAGAATCTTAAAAAGCACTTTCCCATTCGGCGTGGCTTGCTGCGCCGCACGGCAGGCTATGTCCGCGCCATTGATGATGTGAGCTTTACGATTTTGGCGGGCGAAACATTGGCGTTGGTGGGCGAAAGCGGTTGTGGCAAAACGACGACAGGCCGCTGCATCATTCGCTTAATCGAGCCGACCTCGGGCGAGATAACCTATCGAGACGATGACGGCAATATTTCATCAGTTACTCAACTCGAGGGTGAGCAGCTCAAAGCCTTTCGCCGCCAGGCTCAGATTATTTTTCAAGACCCCTATTCGTCGCTGGACCCACGCATGAGTGTGGCCGACATTGTGAGTGAGCCGCTCAAGATTCACGCGGCCTCACACGGTGGCGAGCTTTCGGATCGTGTGGTTCAGTTGCTCAAATCCGTCGGCCTGCAAGGCGATCATTTGCGGCGCTACCCGCATTCGTTTAGCGGTGGGCAACGCCAGCGCATCGGCATCGCACGCGCACTGGCGCTCAATCCCAAGTTAATCGTCTGCGACGAGCCCGTCTCTGCGTTGGACGTCTCTATTCAAGCCCAGGTCATTAACTTGCTTGAGGATTTGCAAGAACAACATGGCCTAGCTTACCTATTTATTTCACACGATCTCAGCGTGGTCTATCAAATCAGTGATCGCGTGGCCGTGATGTATGTGGGCAAGATGGTTGAATTAGCCAAAACGGAGACGCTGTTTAACCACCCGCTCCACCCCTACAGTGAAGCCCTACTATCAGCCTTGCCCGTGCCAAACCCACGCCGACACCGCGAGCGCATTGTGCTGAGCGGTGAAGTGGCAAACCCGGCGAACCCACCCTCGGGCTGCTTCTTTCATCCGCGCTGCGCCTATGCCAAAGATATTTGCAAGCACGAGGCACCGCCCATGCGCGAAGTGGAACCCCAGCATTTTGTGAGTTGCCATTTCGCTGAAACGCTGAGCCTGCGCGGCATGAATAGCAAAGTCACAACACATCCTTAATGGCATTCGCCACCTCTTTCGGCACCACCGCCGCCAGTTCTTCCACCGTCGCCTTACGAATGCCATCCACTGAGCCAAACACCGTCAGCAGCTTCTTGCGGCGGGTTGGCCCCACGCCCGCAATCGCGTCCAACTGCGAGGCCATGCCAATCTTTTCGCGTTGCCTACGGTGGCTGGTGATGCCATAGCGATGTGCCTCGTCGCGCACACGCTGCACCAAATAAAACGCCTGCGACCGGCGCGGCAGCAAAATGCTGGTGGGCTTGCCCGGCACAAACACTTCCTCATCGCGCTTCGCCAACGACACCACCGGCACAATGTGTGCCAAGTCAAACTCTTTTAGTACCTCCGTCGCAATCCCCAACTGCCCCTTGCCGCCGTCAATCAAAATCAAATCCGGCAGAATGCCCCACTTTTCTTTAGCTTCGGCTTCTTTATCAATTACAGACGATGGACGACGGACG
>JAYTNY010000363.1:0-3256 GCA_043748055.1 Roseobacter sp. | reverse complement strand
CTGCAATACGGCCATGTGCGCAGCGTGCGGGCGCGCTACCCCAACGAGCCTTATCGCGTGGTGCTGGCTATGTTGGCCGACCAACTGGCCGAGGCGCATCGCCAGACGCAGACCCAGCCGTTGCAAGTGAGCTACCCAACCCAAACATTCGCGTTGTCGCCGTCGCTGTCTATGCCTATGCCAGCCCAATCCAGCACCACCGTGGCCGATGTGGCGAACGTGCTGGACGCGGTGGGCAACAGTTTGCGCAAGGGCAAGGGGCGCTCGCTGGCGGATGGCGACCTGGGCACATTGCGCCAACAACTGAACGTATTTGGCTTGCACACGGCCAGGCTGGACTTGCGCCAACACAGTGCCTGGCACGAGGCGGCGATGACTGAGTTACTCAACAAATTGGGAGCGGCATCAAATTACGCCGCGCTAAGCGAAGACGAGAAAGTGGCCGTGCTGACCGCCAAGTTGCAAGGCGCAACCACAACGGCATTAGACCGCGCAGGCGATTTGAGCGCCGAGACGACGAACGTGATTGACCCACTGCGACTGGCCCGCGAGACCATGAACCGTTACGGGCGCGAGGCAATGGGTGTGCATGTCATCAGCATGACAAACGCGCTGAGCGATGTTTTGGAAGTGCTGTTGTTTATGCGCTGGGCGCGGTTGGAGATGGATATTGTGCCGTTGTTTGAGACGCGTGAAGACCTGCACAACGCACCCGATGTGTTGCACCGCATGTTTAGCCACGAGATATACCGCGAGCATGTGCACGGGCGTGGCGACAAACAAATGGTGATGTTGGGTTACAGCGACAGCAACAAAGACTGCGGCTACATCACCGCCACCTGGGAGTTATACAAAGCACAAGAGACGATTGTGCAGGCTTGCCATGGGGCGGGTGTGCAGGTGACGTTGTTTCATGGACGCGGCGGCAGCATTGCGCGCGGCGGCGGGCCCACCGCCAAAGCCGTGCTGGCCCAGCCCATCGGTATGATGGACGGCGGCATTCGCATTACCGAGCAGGGCGAGGTGCTGAGCACGCGTTATCACAACCCCGATATTGCGCGGCGGCATTTGGAGCAGGTGGCGTATGGCGCGCTGCTGGCGCTGCATCAATCGCAACAAGCGTCATCCACCGAGAATCCGGAATGGGTGGCGCTGATGGAACACATCTCGGAAATGGGGTTTGAGGCGTATAAGAAATTGGTTCACGAAGATGCCGATTTCCTGATCTTCTGGAAACAAGCCACGCCCATCGACGAAATTAGCACGCTGAAGCTGGGGTCGCGCCCGGCCTTCCGCAAAAAGACAAACAGCGTGAGCGACTTGCGCGCCATCCCCTGGGTGTTTAGCTGGATGCAAAGCCGGTTTGTGTTTCCCGGCTGGTATGGGCTGGGCAGCGCGTTGGAGGCGGTAATTGCGGGTCATGGCGTAGGGGCTGGTCTTAGACCAGCCCCTACAAATAACCTTGCGATGTTGCAAGAGATGTACCGCGACTGGCTGTTCTTTAGAACCACGATAGACAACGCCCAAATGAGCTTGGCAAAGGCCGATATGGGCATCGCCGAACTTTATTCGTCGCTGGTGCAAGATGAAGGTATTCGCGCGCGCATCTTTGGCATCCTCAAAGATGAGTTTGAGCGGACGTGCCACTGCATATGCGAGATTGCAGGTCAGCGCGAAATTCTCGACAATGATGGTGTATTACAAAAATCTATTCATCTGCGCAACCCGTATGTAGACCCGCTCAACTACGTTCAGGTCGAGATGATTCGACGCTTGCGCGCTCAGCCTGATGCGGCGACACAAGAAGCGCTGCACGGGGTGATTGAGCTGACGATTAACGGGGTGAGCGGCGGAATAAAGAACACGGGTTGATATCAACGTATAGCGCCTAACGCGCTTCAAGCGCGTTAGGCGCTGAATAAACCATGAAAGCCATGATCCTAGAGGGCGCCGACAAATCCCTCGATTACAAAGATGCACCTGATCCGCAGTCGGATGCTGAGCACGTCGTCGTCCACCTCAAGGCGGCGGCGCTGAACCACCGCGATCTGTGGATTCGCAAAGGCCAGTACGCGGGTATTACCTACCCCATCATTCTGGGGTCGGATGGCTCTGGAGTGCTGGGTGGCAGCACGCGCGAAGTCATCATTAACCCAAGCCTAAGCTGGGGCAACGACCCGCGCGCGCAGCAAAAAAGTTTTCGCATTTTGGGCTTGCCAGATGATGGCACCCTGGCCGAGCGGGTGAAAGTGCCTGCCGAAAACCTGGCTGACAAGCCCGAACACTTGACCCATGAGCAAGCTGCCGCGTTGCCGTTGGCGGGCCTCACGGCGTATCGGGCGTTGTTTAGCCGCGCCCATTTGCAAAAGGGCGAACGCGTGTTGATTACGGGCATTGGCGGCGGCGTGGCGCTGTTTGCGTTGCAGTTTGCGGTGGCGGCGGGGGCGGCGGTGTTCGTCACATCCGGCTCGGCGGAGAAGCTGGAGCGCGCCAAAGCCATGGGCGCGCTGGGCGGCGCAAACTACAAAGACGCCAAGTGGGCCGATTCGCTGCGCGTGCAAGCGGGTGAATTTGATGTGATTGTGGATGGCACCGCAGGTGATGCGCTAAACACGCTTTGCGATGCAGCCGCACCCGGTGGCCGCCTTGCCTTTTATGGCGCAACGCTGGGCAACCCCAAAGACATTGTGTGGCGGCGCATTTTCTGGAAGCAACTGGCGCTGTTGGGCAGCACCATGGGCAACCCCGCCGATTTTGTGGCGATGATGAAGTTCGTAAACGACCACAAAATTGTGCCAACGGTAGACAGCGTGTTTGCGCTGGCCGATGCCAACGCCGCGCTGCAACGCATGGCGGCGGCAGAGCAATTTGGCAAGATTGTGTTGAGTATTTAGATGACATTTGTCACACAGATATGCCCAAACGATGACACAGCCCACTGTCAAGATGCACCCACATCTGGATAATCCGGCACATCATCATGACAAATATTGCGATTGTGGCTACCGGCTCGCGCGGCGATGTGCAGCCTTACATTGCGCTGGGGCAGGGGCTTAGCCGCGCAGGCCATTCCGTGCGCGTATTAACCAACGACAACTTTGAACCCCTGATTACAAGTGCAGGGCTAGCCTTCTGCTCTTTGGGAGAGAACGTTGAAGAACTGGTGCAGAGCGAGGAATGGCGCAGCACCATTGAAAGTGGCAACTTCCTCAAAATTATTGCCCGCATGCGCACCGAGATGCGAAAGCGTGCCGGC
>JAYTNY010000362.1:0-9979 GCA_043748055.1 Roseobacter sp. | reverse complement strand
TCCGAACGAACTAATCAAAAAATCGCTATACAGGTCAATCAACTTGTCCATCAACCTAGTTTATTCCTACAAGGGTTTTTCCCTGCGTAAGGTGAGTTAGTAACTCTTACTAGACCTCTTGCAAAAGTAGGGGCGTTGCATGCAACGCCTCTACAAGCGCCGCGTGTGAATGGACTTTTGCAAGAGGTCTACTATTTACCCAACAACTTTTGATGAAGCAAGTACCACAAATAACCGCAAGTGAAGCTGCCGCGATGGTGAAAGAGGGCGATGTGCTCATGGTGGGCGGGTTTGGCATGACGGGCAACCCGGTTCACCTTGTTCATGCGCTGGCCGAGACGGCAATCAAAAACCTGACCTACATTGCCAACAATGTGGGCGAGCCGGGGCTGGGTGGCGGGCGCATGTTACGCAACGGGCAAATCAAAAAAGCCATCGGCTCGTTTTTTACCAGCAACCCGGAAGCGGTGGCGGCGGCACAAAGTGGGGCGATCGATTTTCAACTCATCCCGCAGGGCACGCTAGCCGAGGCTATTCGCGCGGGTGGCGCAGGCATTGGTGGGTTCTATACGCCTACCTCGTTTGGCACGGTGATTGCCAAAGACAGCGAGACCAAAACGCTTAATGGCAAACCGCATGTGTTTGTGCCGGGATTGCGGGCCAACGTGGCGTTTATTCGCGCGTGGAAGGCGGACACAGCCGGCAATTTGGTCTACCGCATGACCGAGCAAAACTTTAATAAGGTGATGGCGACTGCGGCGGATGTGGTGATCGCCGAGGCCGAGCATATTGTGAGGGTGGGTGAGCTCGACCCAGACCACATTCACACCACGGGCAACTATGTGGATTATTTGGTGCAGGCGCACACCACGCCGGAGGAGTTAGGGTCATCGGCATCGGTGAAGGGCGGCGCAAAAAAGGCGAGCGAGAGCCGCATGAACATGGCGCGCCGCGCATTGGCTGAGTTAAAACGCGGCGATGTGGTGAATTTGGGGGTGGGCATTCCCACGCTCGTCGCAGATTTAATCACCACGGAAAACGGCATTATTTTGCACACCGAGAACGGTATGCTGGGTGTTGGCCCTGCGCCCACCGAAGGTGGGGCGATGGATTACCCGGTAAACGCGGGCAAGATTCCGGTGACGGCGTTGCCCGGTAGTAGCTACTTTGATAGCGCCGATTCGTTCGCCATGATTCGCGGCGGGCACGTAGACGTGGCGATTATGGGCGGCTTGCAGGTGGATGCTGGCGCGAACTTGGCGAACTGGGCCGTGCCGGGCAAGCCGTTGCTGGGTGTGGGCGGAGCGATGGATTTGGCATCTGGTGCGCGGCGGTTGATTATTACGATGACGCACACCGACGAGGATGGCTCGCCATTTGGCGCGCCGAAAATTGTGCCGAGTTGCACGCTGCCGCTCACGGCTATCGGCGCGGTGGAAATGGTGATTACGGACTTGGCGGTGTTTCGGTTTGTAGAAGGGCAGTTGCGTTTGGTGGAGGTGATGCCGGGCGCGACGCTGGACGAAGTGCGGGCGAAAACAGGTGTAGGTTTTCTTTAGCTTGTGTTATCGGTTTGAGTTGATTTGAGTCGGCAACTACTTTGCACATCTTCATCGCTATATAATCTTTTTCAGATGAACGAATATGCAAACCCCGAAGCGCTGGTTAGCACCGAATGGCTGGCTGCGCACTTGAACGACCCGAACGTGCGCATCGTTGAATCCAACGAAGACGAATTGCTCTACGACACCGGTCATATCTCTGGCGCAGTCAAAATTGACTGGACAACGGATCTGAACGACCAAGTTGCGCGCGATTACATTAACAATCGCCAGTTTGCCAAGCTGTGCAAAGCCAAAGGCATTACCAACGACACGACCGTTATTTTTTACGGTGACAAAAATAATTGGTGGGCGTGCTATGCCTACTGGGTGTTCCAACTCTTTGGTCACACCAACGCCAAAATTCTGAACGGTGGCCGCAAGAAGTGGGTGGATGAAGCCCGCGAGCTAACCCGCGATGTGCCCAAAACTTCCAAGACCGTTTACAAGGCCCCCCGCCGCAACGACAAAGTCATCCGTGCCTTCCGCAAAGACGTGCAAGCCCACGTGAAGAAGCATGGCACGTTGGTGGATGTGCGCAGCCCGCAGGAGTTCACTGGCGAGCGCATGCACATGCCCGACTATCCCAACGAGGGCGCGCTGCGCGGCGGGCATATCCCCGGCGCGGCCAGTATTCCCTGGGCGCAGGCGGTGAGAGAAGATGGCACGTTTAAGACCGCCGAAGATTTGACGGCGCTGTATGAAGGCAAGGGTGTGACACCGGACAAAGAGGTGATTGCGTATTGCCGCATCGGCGAGCGCAGCAGCCACACCTGGTTTGTGCTAACCCAATTGCTGGGCTACAAGAACGTAAAAAACTATGATGGCAGTTGGACGGAGTGGGGCAACAGCGTAGGGTTGCCGATAGAGAAGTGAGGAAGAAGAGATTAGGAGATTAGAGATTGGAGATTGACGAAGTCATAATCTCTAATCTCCTAATCTCTAATCTCCTAATCATGAGCAACTTTATTTTTGCTGCACCCCTTGCCGATGTGAAAGAGGGCGAAATCTTCGCCACCGTCGTAGACGAAACACCCATTGCCCTTACCAAAGTGGATGGCGTAGTGTGCGCCTTTGGTGATATTTGTACGCACGATGATGGCCCCTTGGCCGAAGGCACGATTGAAGACGGCTGCGTGGTCTGCCCACGGCATGGTGCCAAGTTCAACCTCAGCACCGGCAAGCAGACCTTTCCAGCCGTTACACCCATTCCCATTTACGAGACAAAAATCGTAGGAGACGAGATCAAAGTAAGAATAACGAGTGACGAATAACGAATGACGAATGTCAAGTGATTCGTCACTCGACATTCGTCAGTTTCAACTAAATAGTGGCCTTCGGGGCAGGGTGAAATTCCCGATCGGTGGTAAGGCAGACAAAGCGAATAGCCGCGTGTGCCGACAGCCCACGAGCGCGTTGAAAGGCGCGCATGAACCGGCGAGATACCGGTGCCGACAGTTAAAGTCTGGATGTAAAGAAGGCGTGATCAAGCTGTTAGCACTTAGCTATCAGCGATTAGCTTTTCGTATGCGCTAATCGCTAATAGCCAATTGCTAATCGCTGCCGCACAGCCCCGAAGACATAGGAGAGACTATGCGCGGGGCTGTTGTGTTGTTTGGGAAGAGAAATCAGAAGCCAGAAGCCAGAAGCCAGAAGCCGGAGAGCAGCTGGCTGCGTTTGGTGCCACTGCTGGGCATCCTCGGCTTTTTGTTGATGTGGCACCTGCTGAGCTTGCGGTATGCCACCTTCATTTTGCCTGGGCCGCTGGATGTGCTGCGCAAGCTGGGCGAGAAACTACGGGATGGCACGTTGCCGTTGCACATCGGCGTCACGCTCTCGGCGGCGCTGCCAGGGTTGTTGATTGGAACTGCGTTGGCCTTTGCGCTCGGCTACCCGATTGCTAAATCGCGGGTGGCCGATAGATTGCTCTCGCCGTTCATTATTGCCTCGCAGGGCATTCCCTTTGTCGCCATTGCGCCGCTGTTGTTTATCTGGTTTGGCACAGGCCTCGGCTCCAAGCTCATCGTCTGTGCGCTCATCGTGTTCTTCCCCATCGCCATCAACGTCATCACTGGCATCCGCAGCGTGCCCACGCTCTGGCATGATCTGTTCTCGGCTCATCGTGCCTCGGCCTGGCAGCGCTTCATCAAGCTGGAGCTGCCTGCCGCGCTGCCATTTGTGTTCGCCGGGCTGCGCGTGGGCGGCACGCTCAGCATCATCGGTGCCATCACCAGCGAGTTCATCAGCGCGTCGGATCGTGGCTTGGGCTTTCTGGTGAATCAAGGCACTGGTTTGTACGACACGCCGCTGGTCATGTTGGCCGTCGTGCTCATCGTGTGCATCGCGCTCGCTATTTATGGCTGCGTTCGGTTGATTGAGCGCGCCGTTATTCGTAATTAGTTGATTCAGTTGCAAATGGATTCCAGGCTTTAGCCCAATGCCGCTAAAAATTAGCAAAACAAGATGATCGCTGGTAGCCGCAGGCTTTAGCCTGCGCCCATATACGAGTAACAACGGGCATTCCTTGGCTCTTGTTGCGGTTATTCATATAGGGGGCGCAGGCTGAAGCCTGCGGCTACCACGCAAAGATCAATTCTTAGCAGCAATGGGCTTTAGCCGGTTACACACTCGCTAGCGTCTTTACGTTGAGATTGAGCCGCTAACCGGCTAAAGCCTGGAATCCAGAAGATATTTGAGGAGTTACGCAAAAAATGAAATTGAAGGTATCCCTAATCTCTGTGGTGTTGGCTCTTGCCATCACCAGTTGTGCGGCCCCGCCGCCGCGCCAAAATCCGGCAGCAGCACCATCCACCGAAAAGACGCTTACCAAAGTGCGTTTGCCGATGGGCTACATCCCCAATGTGCAATACGCGCCGTATTACATCGCAGTTGGCAAAGGCTACTTTGCCGCCGAGGGCATCGAGATCGAATTCGACTACAAGTTTGAGACTGACGGCGTGAAGCTGGTGGGCGCGGGTGAACTGCCCTTCGCTGTGGTGAGTGGCGAACAAGTGGTGCTGGCCCGCAGCAAACAGGTGCCGGTGAAGTATGTGATGCAGTGGTATCGCAAATATCCCATCGCGGTCATTGCCTCGGCCAAAGCCAACATCAACACCCCCGCCGATCTAAAAGGCAAGACCGTTGGCCTGCCCGGTTTCTTTGGTGCGACGTATGTGGGCTGGCGCGCGTTCTTGAACGCCAATGGCCTGAAAGAAAGTGATGTGCAGCAGGAGCAGATTGGCTTTACCCAAGTGGCCGCGTTGAAAGAGGGCAAGAAAGATGTGGTGGTGGGTTACATCAACAACGAGCCGATTGTGTTGGCGCAGAACGGCGTGGATGTGAAAGTGTTTGCAGTGTCCGACCAAGTAGACATGGTGGCAAACGGTTTGCTGACTAGCGACAAATTAACGCAAGAGAACCCTGCGCTGATCAAAGCCATGATTCGTGCTTTGCTCAAGGGCATTGCTGACACGATCAAAGACCCCGCCGAAGCCATGCAGATTACGACGAAGTTTGTGGAAGGCTTAAAGGCCGACGACCCCATTCAACAAAAAGTGTTGGCCGCCACCATTGAAGTGATGAAGAGCGAACGATACGGCGAAAGCAAAGCCAGCGCCTGGGAGAACACCCAAAACACGCTGCTGGCCATGGGCCAAATTTCCGAGAAGATGGATGTGAACTCGTTTTACACGAATGAGTTTTTGCCTTGAAGAAGAGATTAGAGATTGGAGATTGGAAGCAACAATCTCCAATCTCTAATCTCCAATCTCTAAATGCTCTCCGCCCAATCCATTTCCCACACCTACCCCAGCGGCACGCAGGCCTTGCACAATTTTTCGCTGGAGGTGAACGTGGGCGAGTTTGTGGCGATAGTGGGGCCTAGCGGGTGCGGCAAAAGCACGCTGCTGCGCATACTGGCTGGCTTGTTGCAACCCACCAGCGGCCAAGTCAGTTTGAACGGCCAAGTCATCACCGCGCCTGTGCCACAAATTGGCATCATGTTTCAAGAGGCGGCGCTGCTGCCGTGGCGCACCGTGGCGCAGAATGTGGCGCTGCCGCTGGAACTGGGTGATTGGGGATTGGGGACTGGTGAATTAGGCGATGTTCAATCCCTAATCCCCAATCCCCAATCCCTAATAGACCTTGTAGGCCTGACCGACTTCCGTGACGCTTACCCCAAAGAGTTGAGCGGCGGCATGGCGCAGCGGGCGGCGTTGGCGCGGGCGCTGGTGGCGCAGCCGCCGGTGTTGCTGCTGGATGAGCCGTTTGGCGCATTGGATGCTTTCACGCGGGAATCGTTGACGCAATCTATCGAAAGTATTTGCCGCACGCAAGGCACCACCGTGATTCTGGTGACGCACAACTTGAACGAGGCTGTGTTCTTGGCCGACCGCGTGATTGCCTGTTCACCACGCCCGGCCCATGCATTGGAGGCCGTGCCTGTAAATTTACCGCGCCCGCGCACCTGGCGCATGGAGGCCGAGCCAGCCTTTATTGCTGCGGTGCAGGCAACGCGCGAGGCCCTTCATGTATAATCTTTTTCGTCGACCTCTCGGGGAATAGCGCAGTTTGGTAGCGCGCACGGTTTGGGACCGTGAGGTCCCGGGTTCAAATCCCGGTTCCCCGACTCTACTTCTTGTTCATCCCGTTTTTATCGCTCTGTTTCTTCTCATCTACTTATCGCAACGCTTAAGTCGTACTGAAGATTAAGTTGCGTAACGCGCTTAGCGTCATTCGTTCATTCTCACCTACTGCTCTATGGCGCAACCTGTTTGGTGCGCAACCTCGTTCTGCGTTTGGTTAAACAGCACTCAAAACAATCGCAATCACAACAACAAACACAATCATGGAAAGAGAAAAGCCTGATCGCAATCTTGCGCTGGAGTTGGTGCGCGTGACCGAAGCAGCGGCCATGTCCGCAGGGCGATGGATGGGCCGAGGCGAGAAGAACAATAGCGACGGCGCCGCCGTGGACGCCATGCGGCTGGTGTTGAATGAAGTGGGCATGGATGGCGTGGTCGTGATTGGCGAGGGCGAGAAGGACGAGGCCCCTATGCTCTACAACGGCGAACGGCTGGGCAGCGGTGTGCCGCCGCTGGTGGATATTGCCGTTGACCCGATTGACGGCACGCGCTTGCTGAGCAACGGCGGCGCGGGTTCCATCTCTGTTGTGGCGCTGGCCGAGCGCGACAAGATGTTTAAGCCCTGCACGTTTTATATGAACAAGATTGTGGTCGGACCGGATTGCGTGGGTGCGATTGATATTGAAGCGCCGCCCGCCGCTAACATTCGCGCCGTGGCACGCGCCAAAGGCTTGCCGGTCAGTTCGGTGACGGTGTGCATTTTGGATCGCCCGCGCCACGAAGAGTTGATCAAAAAAGTGCGGGCCGTGGGTGCGCGCATCAAACTGATTGGCGATGGCGACGTGGCAGGTGCGGTGCAAACGGCCTTGCCCAATTCCGGCGTAGACATGCTGATGGGCATCGGTGGCACACCCGAAGGCGTGATTACTGCGGCGGCTATGCGCTGCGTAGGCGGCGAGATACAAGGCAAGCTATGGCCGCGCGATGACGCTGAGCGTGCGCAGGCGGGTTGCGACATCGAAGCGATTTTGGACACCCACAAACTATGCGGCGGCGAGAGCGTGTTCTTTGCTGCCACTGGCATTACTAGCGGAGAATTTTTACAGGGGGTGCGCTACACCACGAACGGCGCCATCACCCATTCCATCGTCATGCGGTCTCGCTCCGGCACAGTTCGCTACATCGAAGCGCATCACCGAACAGACAAACTAAACCAAATCTAAAAATTGAGACGAGCTAAATGAGAAGAGCTAAACAAGAAGTCCCCCCAGAAGAAGTTGTAAACCCCGAGCCGCAGGATGAGAGTGGCCCCGGCACGCCCACCAATGGCTACGGCAATGCCTATCGGGCGGATGAGGCTGCCGTGAACCCGGAGCCACCCCCTCAAGCGCAGGTCTATCAAGAGCCACAGCGCAACTACGCGCAGCAAGCTAATCAAGGGCCGCAGGGGCAGAACCCGAATAACCCCAATAACCAGAACCGCCCCCAGCGCCGCAACTTGTTTGATATGGCGCAGTTGGAGGCCGACACACTGGAAGCGCTGCGCGAGCGTGCCAAAGAGTTGAGCGTATCGGGTTACAGCAAGCTGAAGAAGGATGATTTGATCATTCGCCTGCTGCGCGCGCAGGCCGAGCGCAACGGCCTTGAGTTGCGCGGTGGTGTGATTGACGTGGTGGACGACAACATCGGCTTTTTGCGCGCCGAGCATTATTTGCCGGGGCCGGATGATATTTACGTGTCGCCCTCGCAGATTAAACGCTTTGGTTTGCGCACTGGCGATATGGTGGTGGGCCAAGTGCGCCCGCCCAAAGACAGCGAAAAATATTACAGCCTGTTGCGCGTGGAAGCCGTGAACGGCCAGGACCCGGAACAGGCCAAGAGCCGTCCGCACTTCGAGAAGCTGACCCCGATTTTTCCGTTGGAGATTTACAACCTGGAGGGGACCGGCAAGCTGAGCATGCGCCTGCTGAACCTGATTGCGCCGATTGGCAAAGGCCAGCGCGGGTTAATTGTGGCTCCGCCGAAAGTGGGCAAGACCACGATCCTCAAAGACATCGCAAACGCCATCAGCATGAAATACAAAGATACGCATTTGATGATTGCGTTGATTGCGGAGCGCCCGGAAGAAGCGACAGACATGGACCGAAGTGTGGACGCGGAAGTCATTTCATCCACGTTTGACGAGCCGGTGCAAAGCCATGTGCGCGTGGCCGAGATGGTGCTGGCCCGCGCAAAGCGCCTGGTGGAATGCGGGCGCGATGTGGTGATTTTGTTGGACTCGCTGACCCGGCTTGCACGTGCGTATAACCTCACCGTACAGTCATCGGGCCGCACGCTTTCGGGCGGTGTAGACCCGGCGGCGCTTTACCCGCCCAAAGAATTTTTTGGTGCGGCGCGTAATATCGAAGAAGGCGGCTCGCTCACCATTATTGCGACAGTGCTAGTAGACACCGGCAGCAAGATGGACGACCTGATCTTTGAAGAGTTTAAAGGCACCGGCAACATGGAAGTGCGTTTGAACCGGCGCATGGCCGACCGGCGCGTATTCCCGGCCATTGACATTAACGAGAGCAGCACGCGGCGCGATGAGTTGCTGCTGGGCGACAAGGTGACGCAGCGTGTGTATTTGATGCGGCGCATGTTGAACCAGTTGATGAACGCGGCCCCGCACGGCGGGGGCGGCGGCGGGGGCAGCCACGATTCGACGACCATCATGGAGCAGTTTTTGCATCGCTTCTCCAAGAGCAAGAGCAACGAGGACTTTTTGAACTCGATGGGCAAAGACCCGATGTAGCGACGAGCGCCGAGTGACGAATGTCGAGTGTCAGAAATTCGTCACTCGTCACTCGACATTCGTCATTTTCTTCATTTTGTTGTGGACGACCTCGACCTTCCCGACCTCTCGCTAGACCAAACCGACCGCATCTCGCGGCGGATTGCGCATGGGGTGTATCGGTTGTCTCATGCCCGCAAGCCCATTGGCGAGGAGTTGTGGGGCATCTTTGGGTTGCGTGGAACGGGTGACAGCCCGGGTGGGTACCGGCTGATGTCGGAGATTGATTCGCGTTGGCCGCTGCCCAACCAGCAACGCGCACGGTTGGATTTGGACGAGAACTGGGTGGCGCGCAAGTTGTGGGTGGAGGTGGACGCAGGCAATGCCCGTCGCACCGCTGTGTATGAGCCAAACCGTGCGGCGCGTTCAGTCCTCATCAGCGTGACCGAAAGTTTGCTGCGCTATGCGGATGGGGGCAGGGGCCTGGGAAAGCAAGTGCGCGGGGCCGAGGCGCAATTGGTGCTGAAGGCACCGGAGGCGGGCAAGCTGGTGTTTGAGGATCAATTGCCGTTTGATGAGAACACGTATTTGGACTTTGGTTCGACGCTGTTTAACTTTGCGCATTTGAAGCGGGTGGACATGAGCAAAGACAAGGCCACGATTAAAGCGATTGTGGTGAAGCTGCCTTCGCTAGAGCCACTGCCGTTGACCCAGAGCTATGAGTATGTGACCGAGGAGCCAGTGAACTCCTTGCTGTATACGCAGCAGTTGGCGCACTGCTACAAGATTGTTGAGACGGATGGCGGCAGCGCGGTAACGACGTTCTGGTCGGACGCGCATGGCATTATTTTGAAACAGGATGTGAACTGGAAGAACGAGTGGCATGGCTGCGAGTTGACGAGTTATAAGTGGGTGGGGTAAGTTAGAGTCCATGCAACCCTCCATCCGCCACCCCCTCGACTCGCTCTTCGCCCCGCGCGGCGTGGCCCTGATTGGCGCGACTGACAAAGAGGGCAGCGTCG
>JAYTNY010000361.1:0-3310 GCA_043748055.1 Roseobacter sp. | reverse complement strand
TCGGCCAACTTGGCCCAGGCTTGCAGAATTTGGGGTGTGGTCTTGTCGCCGCCCGTCAGCGAGGCACGCAAGTGCTGCGGGAATTGCAAACCCTGCGCGGTCAGCGTATCCACCCATTGCTGCCATAGTGCAACCGGCAAATCCAACACCGTTACGCCTTGCGCATCGCACAACGCGTGTAGCTCGTTCACCGAGAGTTGGGTCACCTCGCGGTGCAGCACTAACGTCGCGCCACTGGTCAGCGTCGTAAACATCTGCATCGCCGACACATCAAACCCAAACGGCGCAAACTGCAAGAAGCGGTCGCCTACACCCATCTTTACCGTTTGGCTAATGGCCTGCACGGTGTTCGCCACGCCCTTGTGCATTACCACCACACCCTTCGGCTGGCCGGTGCTGCCGGAGGTGTAGATCATGTAGATGGGTTTAGTGGCTCCCCTCTCCCCTTGGGAGAGGGGTTGGGGGTGAGAGCTATGAAGGCCATCAAGCAACTCATCAATCCCCACCGCCCCGCCAGCCACGTTACCTACCAAATGCTTCTGTGCCAGCACCAACGCAACTTGCGCATCTTCCAAAACAAACGCTAAACGCTCCGCCGGGTAGTCTGGGTCGAGCGGCACATACATGGCCCCGGCTTTCATAGCGCCCAGCACGGCCAGCACCATGTCGGGCGAACGCTCGGCACAAATGGCAATGCGGTCGCCGGGTTTTATGCCGCGCTGTTGCAAGGCATGGGCAATAGCATTGGCTTTGTCATTAAGCTCGGCATAGCGCATCTGCCCGTTCTCGTGCGCCAGTGCAATCGCGTCCGGTGTGCGGGCAGCTTGTGCTTCAAACAACTCATGCACGCACACATCGGATGCGTCGTCGCTTAGCGCCACCAGCGGGCGGTTCCACTCCACCAACATTTGTTGCGCCTGGTGCGCGTCTAGCATGGGCAGGGTGTTGATGGGTTGCTCGGCGTGCGAGGCAATCGCCTTCAACAGGTTTTGGAAATGCGCCACCATGCGCGCCATCGTGGCGCGGTCAAACAAATCGGTGCTGTACTCCCACAGGCCAAACATCTGGCCGTCTTCCTCGCGCATCGAAAGCACCAAGTCATATTCAATCGTGGTTTTCTGCCAGGTATGTCCTTCAATTTTTAGCGCGTCGTTTTCACTGTGAATCTCATCTGTTTGCAACGCGGGGCGGCCAAAGTTTTGCCACGCAAACAACACCTGGAACACTGGCGTGTGGCTAAACGCGCGCGGCAACTTCAGCGCATCCACAATCTGCTCAAACGAAACATCTTGATGCGCCTGCCCGTCCAACGTCACCCGCCGCACCTCGCGCAGCACGGCGGCAAAATCGCTCGCGCTGCTCAGGTTTAGGCGCAAGGCCAGCGTGTTGACAAAAAAGCCGATCAACGATTCGGTGGCTTGCTCGGTTCGGTTGGCTATCGGCGTGCCAATCACCACCTCACTCTGGTTGCTGTAGCGCGAGAGCAACAGCGCATACGCGCCCACCATCAGCATGTAGGGTGTGGCCCCATGTTGCTGGGCCAGCGTATTTAAGGCTTGGGTCAGCGCGGTGTCAATCACAAACCCAATCGAATCGGCCTTAAAGCTGGGCGTTGTTGTGCGCGGCCTATCCGTTGGCAATTCAATCAGCGGCGGCGCGTCGCTCAGTTGTTTTGTCCAGTAGTTCAACTGGGTCTGCAACACATCGCCTTGCAACCAACTGCGTTGCCACTGCGCGTAATCCGCATATTGCAATTCCAACGTGGGCAGTAACTCGCTTGGGTTGGCGTAGTGCTGCATTACTTCGCCCGCCATAATGGGAATAGACCAGCCATCGGTGATGATGTGGTGCATGAGCACATACAACACATACGCCTCGTCGGCCACTTGATACACCCTGCAGCGCATCAGCGGGCCGCGCGTTAAATCAAACGGCGTGTGCAAGGTGTCGTTGGCGCGGCGCTGGGCTTCGGCCTCACGCATCTCTGGTGGCAGGTGGCGCAAATCCACCCACGGCAAATCTATGGGTACAGGCGCGTGAATGCGCTGCACCGGCACGCCTTCAACGCTCTCGAACGTGGTGCGCAAACTTTCGTGGCGCGCCACCAACGCGCTCAGGCTGGCTTGCAGCCGTGCCACATCCAGTGTCCCGCTCAGCTTTAGCGCCGCCGGAATCACATAGCCGCCGCCTTCGTCCAACTGATCCATGAGCCACAGCCGCTGCTGGGCATACGAAAGCGCCAGGTCTTGGCTGCGGTCTGCGCGCAGCATGGGCGGGCGGTTTAGCAATGGCGAGGTGCGGCTTAATTGCTCGGCTATCAAACTCACGGTCGGCTTTTCAAACAGCGCCCGCAACGGCAGGTCTACGCCAAAACGTTCGCGCATGCGCCAAATAATTTGCATGGCTTGCAACGAATGCCCGCCCAGATCAAAAAAATTGTGATGGATGCCCAGCGTGCCATACGGAATGTTCAACACCGCCGAGACGATCTCGATGAGCGCGGCCTCGGTGGCGTTGCGCGGAGCTATATACAACTGGCCTTCGGTCATGCTGAGTTGGGTGGGCGCGGGCAATGCCTTGCGGTCTACCTTGCCGCTGGCGTTCAGCGGAATGGCCTCTAGCAATACAACGGCTGCCGGAACCATGTAGTCTGGCAAGTGCTGGCCGACGAACGTTCGCAACTCTGGGGCCGTGGCTTTGGTGCCAGGGCGCAGCACCACATAGGCCACCAATTGTTTTGCACCTTCAGCGCCCTCACGAGTATCTTCACGGGCCAACAGCACCGCTTGTGATACAGCGGCGTGTTTGCCCAGCACCGCTTCAATCTCACCCAACTCAATGCGGTTGCCACGTATCTTTACTTGAAAATCCAAGCGCCCCAGATACTCAAATTTGCCATTTGGCAACACCCGCGCACGGTCTCCGGTTTTGTACAGGCGGCTCGCCGAGCTAGCGGGCTTGATCACAAACTTTTGTGCGGTCAGTGCCTCATCAAACAAATAACCGCGCCCAACGCCCGCACCGCCCACGTAAAGCTCACCGGCCACGCCTTGCGGCACGGGTTGTCCGTGCGCATCCAGCACTACCATTTGCACATTGGGGATGGGGCGGCCAGCGGGCATGCTGATGGCGTACTGATCAGACGGCTCGGTAATCACATCGTGGGCCACATCGTCGGAGCATTCGCTGGAGCCATAGGCATTTAGCAGTGGCACATGGGGGCAAAGCCGAAACCATGCATGTACCAAACTGGGCGGCAGGGCCTCGCCGGTGGGAATCATCCAGCGCACACAGGCGGGCAGGCCGCCTG
>JAYTNY010000360.1:0-2470 GCA_043748055.1 Roseobacter sp. | reverse complement strand
GCCTATCTGGGCATGATCCAGCCCATCCCCCAGCCCACCTATAAAGATGTGCAACAATGCGATTGGGCCGACGTGTGGAAGGTGAACTTCAAGCCGTTGCGCATCGGCAAGCGCGTGTTGATTCGGCCCTCGTGGATTGACCGAGCCGAGGTAGAGATTCGCCCCGACGACATCGAGTTGTCCCTCGACCCCGGCATGGCCTTTGGCACTGGCCTGCACCCAACAACGCAACTGTGCGCCGCCGCGCTAGAAGAACGCGTGGTGCCCCACATGCGCGTGCTGGATGTGGGCAGCGGCAGCGCCATCCTGACCGTGTTGGCTGCCAAGCTGGGCGCACGAGAATTGCTGGGTGTGGATATTGAGGATGAGAGTGTGGACGCTGGGCGCGAGAACGCTCAACTAAACGGCGTGGCGGATCGGGTGCGAATCGAGAAAGGCTCGTTTGATTCGACGAGCGAAACTTACGATTTGGTCGTCGCCAACATCCTGGCGGGCGTCATCCGCAAAATGCTGGGCAATGGCTTGGCTGAGCGCGGCCAGCTCTTCATCTTTTCGGGGATTTTGTATACGCAGGCCGAGGATGTCATCTCGGCGGCGAACGCAGCAGGTCTACATCTCATCGAGCAAAAGCAAATGCTGGATTGGGTGTGTCTGGTGTTCGAGAAGAAAAATTAACCACAAAGAACACCAAGAAACACAAAGGACACAAAGTTTATTTCTTTGTGTCCTTTGTGCTCTTTGTGGTGAAAAACCTCAAGCCATCTGCGCAAAATCGCGCTGGTTCTTGAGGCGGTAGGAGATGCGACCACGCGTCAAGTCGTATGGCGACAGTTCCACTTTCACGCGGTCACCCAACAAAATGCGGATGTAGAACTTGCGCATCTTGCCGCTGAGCGTGGTCAACACCTCGTGGCCGTTGTCCAGCTTCACCTTAAACATGGTGCCAGGCAAGGCCTCCACTACTTCACCTTCCACTTCAATTACGTCTTCTTTGGGTTTGTATTCTTTTCTTTCTCGGGCCATACACTTTCCTTTGAACTTGAACTTTTTGAACGAACTTATTGAACACAATGCATCACAACAAGATGCACCATTAAATTTGAAAAATTGCGAAGAAAATGCCGTGGGAGCAAGTTGAATTATAGGACTAGGCGCAGGTAGCGTCAATGAAAATGCGGTTTATTTGTTCGTCTGCCGCATAAACCGAACAATCTTCAACACCTGTTCGTCGGTCAGGCCACTGTTGTTTGGCCCGCCCATGGCGGGCATGGCCTGCCCGCCCGAAATTTGGGATTCCAGTGTGGTGCGGCCCTGCTTTACAAACGCCAGCAACTCAAAATCGCTCTTCTGCAAAAAGTCTTTGCGCACCAGTGCGTTGCCGGTTGGCCCGTGGCAACTGACGCAAGCCTGGGTGTAAAGCTGTTGCCCGGCATCGGGCGCATTGGCCGCCACCGGCGCAACAATCGCATTCTTGGGCAGCTTGCGACTGTTCGTGATGTAACCACTAATAGCGAACAAAGCGACCACTGGAATCACAATCAGCCCAACCAGCATGGCAGGCGAGAGGAGCGGCTTTGCCACAAATTCTTCGTCGGCATCGTCGTTCACGGGTGCAACCAGGGTCACCTCACGCTGCGGCAGTGCACTTGGCAACGCCGTTGGCAACGCCAGAAACGACATCGCAATCACAATCGCAAACGCCACCAGCGCCAGCATCGGAATGGTCACAAACGGAATGCCCAGCCGGATCAAGTAATCGCCGGAGCAGGGATTCGTCGTTGCACAGGTCTCCAACACTTTGAAATACGGCACCTTCTGCAACAAGATGTGATACACCGACGCGCACGCACCCGGAATTGCTAAAAGCAACACATAGTGCGACAGGTTCCTATCTTTTTTAATGAGGCCTAGCGCGAGAATAAGCGCCAACGGATACATCAAAATGCGTTGATACCAGCACCAGTGGCAGGGTTCCCACTCCAGCACCTCACTCATGTATAAGCTGCCGCTGGCAGCCATCCAGGCCGCTAACAATGCGAGATACAGGCCAAAGCGATGAAAAACAGACTGCGAGACGGAGGATGAACGAGATGAATGAGATGCGACACTTGCCATATTGCACAAGATTTTAGCTGCCGCGCGATGAGATTAAGCCAAGACGCCGCACTCTCTCTACCTTGACCTATGTTCCTTAGCCCCTTAGAATCTTGTCAACAAAATAACAAAGGGTCCAAGAAGCCCCCGACACCTCAACCGTGTCGGGGGCTTTTCTAGTTTTCAGCCCTTGCAGTTAACCCGGAGGTGAAGTCTCGAAGCCAAGTTATTCAAGCAGCGTGCCAAGAAGCACATCAACCTGTTTTATTACCTGTGCGCGACCTTGCGCATTTGTTGGTGACCGCGTGCGTCACATAGCAGTGAGCGAGCCAATTAGTAATTACTAATTACTCCTCCCCGTTCCCAGAAGAAACAA
>JAYTNY010000359.1:0-5128 GCA_043748055.1 Roseobacter sp. | reverse complement strand
CTTTGCGTCAGCGCATCTATGTTCATGCCCTTCAACACGCTTTTGATGAACTTCAAAAACTTAAACCTTTGAAATTGGCTGCGTAAGGTGAGTTAGCAGGTAATTCTGATGCTTCAATAATGCTAAATAGTCCATCAATTGTCTTTGCCCCTGTGCCAATGACTGCAATAAATTTATCTTGAGTGCTGATGAGTAATGGTATGACGCTGATTTTTGCTTCAAGCGCAGACAGTTCAGGAGACCAGAATTTGGACGCAGCAGCTTCAAGCTCATCAAATGTTCTTTGGTATTTATGGAAGTTGTTACGCATCAGTTAGCAATCCTCGCAATGATTTGGAACACTAATTCTTTCTCCAGACACAAACGCATTTCCGCAGCGGCTCGCGCCCATGCTCACCCATTTGTTGGCTGCTGTTGCCTTTGCCAGTGGGAAGCACCAGAATTTGTTCAACTCGAAACCCAAGCTGCTCCGCCATGTCCGACAAAATCAAATCCACCGAAACGCTGGCCCCTGCATAGCGCACGTTATCGTTCACCATAATTAGCGGCGCATTGGGCTTCAGCAACCGTGCCGACTCTGCAATGACGCAAGCCATTTCATAGAAATAGCCTCGCACCATGCGCGGAATGCCGTTGTTGTTCAGATCGCCACTGTCGCGTTGATGCTCTAAATAAGCCAAAAGGGCTTGTAGCAACGCTTGCTCGTCAGCAACTCGAATTGCATTTCCCCAATCTTGATTAAAACTCAACAAGTCTTTGGCGCGGTTCTCAACTGTGCAACTCAGCATATCTTGTCTGAGCTTGATAAGTTCTTTCTCACCAACGCCCAGCAAAGCCAGCTCCAGTGCATAGGTGCGCGTGTAATCGTAGCGATTGCAATAAGGTGGAGAAGTAATCACAGCATCATAACTTTGCGCGGGCAGGCTGGGCATGATGTCCAAACACGAGCCGCTAAACAAGCGTATCTCGCCATGCACATGCTGAGCATTGCCATTTTGGAAAAGCGCAGGCTGAAGTGGCATGACGGTCAGATCGCCCATAATTTCTGCCAGCTTGGCAATAATCGCCCGATCAAAATCCAGAATCTCGCCTTTATCAAATGGCTTGCTTTCGGATTTGCTTACTAACTCACTTTCTTTTTTGCGCTCAGAACGAAAATCCCAACGCAAATATTGCCCGTCTTTTCGCGTGTAACTCACCGACTCCAAAACACACAACAACGCAAAGCGAAGCACAGTTTGAATGTGTGCTGGTTCGTTCTGAATTGCCCAAAGATAGTTCTCAATGTGTTCTTTGGTTTGCTGTGGGTAAGCCCCTTGCGTGATGCGCAACTCTGCCAGCACGGCCCCGCGATTGGGTTTATGCCAATAGCGCTGTTCTACCCAGCACCGCAGTTTGTCCACATCTTCCTCAGTAAAGTGGCTCTCTATGGCCTGTTTGGTGTAAATGATTTGCTGACCAATCGGCAAGAGTTCAATGCCATTGGATGCAATCCCTAAATCGCTGGCTGCAAACAAGGTCGTTCCGCTCCCTGCAAACGGGTCAAAAATGCTGCCTCCGCAAATATCGTATTCGCGCAGCAAATGTTCAACCAGTGCAGCCGAGAACGCCTCTTTGTATTTATACCAGCGGTACACCGGGCGGGTCTTGTTGGCCTGAAAACTCACAAGCTGGCGATTCAACGCAGATTGAACAGACATCCGGTTCGCAAACTTATTCTTCAAGCAGCTATCTAGATGTGCGATTTTGTTTAATGCAGCATCTTGCTCATCGTTTGTTTCAGGCTTTGGCAAATCAAGGGGCACAATCACAAATCAGAGTATATCCAGCAGGGTAACGACTATGCACACACCCACCCTGCTCGTATCATTCACAAAAGATCATGCCCCAGACATTTACTCACATCCTCTGCGTCATTCCCGGCGATGGCGTGGGCCAGGAAGTCATCCCGTGCGCCGTCGCCGTGCTGCAAGCCGTGTTGCCCAACCTCCAAGCTGTTCAAGCCGATGCGGGTTGGGATTGCTTCCAACGCACCGGTAACGCGCTGCCGGATGACACCAAAGCCAAGATCAGCCAATGCGGCGCGGCCTTGTTCGGCGCAGTCTCATCGCCCAGCAAAAAGGTGGAGGGCTATCGCAGCCCCATCATTCAAATGCGCCAGCATTTTGATTTGTATGCAAATTTGAGGCCTACAAAGGGATTAGGGATTAGGGATTGGGGATTGAACAGGCAATCCCCAATCCCTAATCCCCAATCACCTATTGATCTCCTCATCGTCCGCGAGAACACGCAAGGGTTGTATGTGCAGCGTGAGTACATGCGCGGCGATGAGGCTGTGGCCGAGCGTGTGATTACGAAGGCCGCCTCCGAACGCATCGGCCATATTGCACTGGCGCAGGCGCAGGCACGGCGCAAGCAACTCACCATCGTTCACAAGGCCAATATTCTGCCGCTGACGGATGGCGTTTTTAGAGACGCGGTGCGCGGCGCGGCAGCGGCCTACCCGGAGGTCAAGATCAGCGAGATGCTGGTGGACACAGCGGCCATGCACCTGGCCAGCAAGCCAGAGCAGTTTGATGTGATTGTGACGACAAATTTATTTGGCGACATTCTGAGCGACCTGACCAGCGTGTGGGGCGGTGGCATGGGCGTTGCGCCATCACTGAACATTGGCACAAACGTGGCTATTGCTGAGCCGGTGCATGGCAGCGCGCCGGATATTGCAGGCAAAGGCATTGCGAACCCGAGTGGTTCGATGTTGGCAGCGGCATTGTTGTTGCGCTATCACTGGGGCTTGCCGGAGTTGGCCGATAAGGTTGAGCGGGCGGTGTATGCGGCAATTGAAGGCGGCACGCGCACGCCGGATTTGAGTGGGGATGCGACGACGAGCCAGATGTTGGCCGTTGTGTTGCAGAAACTTTAACGTGAATAATGTTGATGCATGAAACTCGCAAAACTTTTCTTAACTGCACTTTGCAATATGCTGCTCATAGCACTTATTCCAAAATTGGATGTGCATGCTGATGACAGTCTGCCACCTGAATACAAACCGCATCCAGCACTATTGACAATTGAACAATACAAGGCGCGAGGCGGAGAACTTTACTACTCGCCTGATATTGATTCCTTTCCAGAGGAAATGGTTATAAAAGCGGATGAGAAAGCACAAATAACGCTCGGAGTCGAAGAAAAGGATGAATCCAATTTTTCGCTATTCTCACCAGCAATAGATCACATTTTCTATGTAGTGGCTTCAAAAGCAGCCGCAAACAAAGCAACTCTGGGCGAGACGACTAATAATAAATCCGCTCGGCTCGATGGATGGTTACTGAACGGCACTACAGGGAAGCTCAAGCTTCTCTTTCAGACCAACTACATTTTTGATTACGAATGGATTAGTAATCGTTACATTCTTGCAAAAGGAGCTTGTTACGGTGACCCGCCTAAAACTTTTGATTGGGGACGTGGAATCTACATTGTTGACACACAACGAGGAACAGTTCGAGTAATTGACTCTAAGTGGAGCAATTGTGAGAGTGATCCTATTATCAGGAACGAATACGGTCACTTGGTTTTGATGAATGACCTCATCGACCCCTCGAATAGAAATCGCAAAGCCTTATGCCCTCAAAATGAAACTCTGCGGAGCTCTGCTTGGTCACATACAGGTCGCTTTTTGTATGTAGCCTGCTATGGAAGTGGCAATACAGATCAGCTCCGGCGCTTGGATATGAAGACAGGAAGATTTAGCAATCTTTCAAATCGAAAATCTTTCGTGTTTAAGGCTTCTGATATGTGGGTATCTGATAGCAATAGATTTTTGTTTTTTGAGTGGGGAGATGATCCAAAGCACAGTGGCTATCCAAATTATGAAAGAAAGACATGGGTCATAGACCTTGCTAAGCTCAAACCTAAAACAACCCATTGAAAATGACAGGCCCTATCTCAGCCAGCACAGCTACAATCCCCAAATGCTCTCCGAAGCCTTCTTGCGTTCGCTGCGCAACTTGCGTTTGAACTCGCCGCGCCGCCGCACTGGCAGCACCACCGGCGAACGCCGTAGCGTGCGGCGTGGCCGCAGCGTCGAGTTCGCCGATTACCGCAATTACACCCCCGGCGATGACCCCCGCCGTGTGGACTGGAATATTTATGCGCGGCTGGAGCGGCCTTACATCAAATTGTTTGAGGACGAAGAAGACCTAGCCACGCACATTTTGTTGGACAACAGCCCCAGCATGCAGTGGCAAGATGAAGATGAGGCGACATCTGGCAAATGGCAAAGCGCCGCCGAACTCGCCATCGCCCTCGGCTACATCACGCTCACCTCTGGCGATAAGCTCATCGTTGAGACGAGTGATGGCAGACGATTCGGCCCGCGCCGTAGCTTGGCGGTGCTGGGAGAGTTGGTGAAATTTGTAAACAGCGCAGAGATTAGAGATTCGAGATTTCCGAAGCAAGGCTTGGGCGAGATTGGGGCTCGCACGCAATCTCCAATCTCTAATCTCCAATCTCTTTCCAGTTGGCTCAAACGCTACGCCCTCACCGCCCGCTCCGGCTTTTGTATCGTCATTAGCGATCTGATGGACGAAAGCGGCTACGAAGACGGCCTGAACGCGCTAGGCCACAGCCGCCTGGATGTGCATGTGCTGCACACCCTCTGCCCCGCCGAGTTAGACCCGCAGTTTGTCGGCGACCTAAAGTTAAAAGATGTTGAAACCAGCGGCACCCAAGACCTAAGCCTGGACGAAGCCGTGCTAAGCCAATACCGCGAACGCCTGAACACTTGGACGAGCGAGACCAACGCCTTCTGTCGCAAACGCGGCGGGCGCTATCACCTCACCGATACTTCGCAGCCCATCCAAGATATTTTGTTGAAAGACCTACGACGAGAAGAATGGCTTGTATGAAATTGGACAGGATGACAGGATTTAACAGGATAAGACTAAGTCCAATCCTGTTAAATCCTGTCATCCTGTCCAAAAAAGACTATGAGCAATCAAAATCTAACTGGAAGAATCATTGGCTGCGCGATGAAGGTTCATACCAAACTAGGACCAGGTTACAAAGAGGAAATTTATCAACGCGCATTGGCGATTGAGCTTACACGCGAGCAAATTGCCTTTGAAGA
>JAYTNY010000358.1:0-5918 GCA_043748055.1 Roseobacter sp. | reverse complement strand
CCAATCCCCAATCCCTAATCCCCATTCACCCCACCCTAATCCCCAATCCCCCATGTCATTTCTCCTAGAACCTTTCCAATTCGAATTCTTCCGCAACGGCACATTGGCCGCAGTGATGGTGGGTGGGCTGTGCGGGCTGCTCGGTGTCTACATCGTGCTGCGCGGCATGAGCTACATCGGGCATGGCTTGTCGCATGCCATCTTTGGCGGGGCGGTGGCCTCGTTTGTCATGCAGATCAACTTTTACGTCGGCGCGGGCATCTGGGGCTTTATTGCGGCGGTGTTGATTAACCAAACTGCACGCCGCACGCGCATCAGTGCCGACGCAGCCATTGGCGTTATTACCACCGCCAGCTTTGCGGTGGGCGTGGCACTGATTAGCCGCTACCGGCGCTTTACGCGCTCGTTTGATGCGGCGCTGTTCGGCAACATTTTGGGCGTAAAGGCCGAGGACGTGTGGGTGGTCGCGGGCGTGTCGCTGCTGATTGCGCTTACGGTTTTGTTTCTCTACAAGCAGTTGCTTTTCACGACATTCGATTCGGCAGTAGCCCAGGTGTATGGCGTAAAGACCGAGTGGATCGAAACGTTTTTTGCGCTGATGTTGGCCGCAGCGCTCATCATCTCCATGCAAATTCTGGGTGTCACGCTGGTCGCGGCGGCGCTCATCATTCCGGCCATCACCGCCCGCCTACTAACCGATAGCTTTAGCCGCATGATGTTGTATTCCACCATCATCGGCGCAGTGAGCGGGCTGTTGGGCATGTTCCTCAGCTTCTATGCCGATGTGGCTTCGGGCGCAACTATCGTGTTATTGCAATCGGCGTTTTTTGTGCTGGCCCTGGTTTACTCTGCGCTGCGCAAACAGGCCGAGCGGCGGCTGATGCACACGCACGTCTAGGCGAATTGCATAACTTCCCCCTTTCTCCCTTTCCTTTTTCCTCGCGTATTGCAGAAAAGTTGCTAAGATTTTGCTGAATAGCTTGGCAATTCAAGCAAATTTGTCGTAGAACGACGACTAACATCACAGTCTAAAAACACGTGAGGGGGGATTTTCATGCTCAATCGTTTATCGTTACGTTCGTCACAATTAGGACATCTAGGCCATCGCCGCAAACTCGTCAACCTTTTAACGCTACTGGCTCTGGCCGTGTCGTTCGCCTCAACTGGCGCACGCACCGCAGTGGCTCAAGTGCCAGAACCGCCGCTCGTTACCCCGGTAGCGCCTGCATCAGCAGAGCCAGACCCGGCTCCAACCGACGCGCAACCGGCTCAACTCGATGTTGAACCCGCTGCCGCACCAGCCACGCCCGATGCCCCCCAAATACAGGGCGCTGTCACCTTAGATGTCACCTCGTCGCCCGATGCCATTCATGCTGGCGACCTCATCACCTATGTCTTTCGCTACCAAAACACCAGCGGCTCTACGGCCAGCGGCATCATTTTGGACACCAGCTTTACTAACTTTGGCAGTGGCAGCGCAAACTGGCAAAACTGCGAGCCGACTACCTGCACCCCGCAAGCTGTGTCTGGCCCAGCAGTAACCAAAGCCACCACCAGCACCAGCGGTGTCAATGCTCGGTTTCTCATCGGCGATCTGGCTCCCGGCGAGAGTGGACAGTTTTCGTTGGTGTTGCGCACCTTCACCACGCTGTTCCCCAAGACGGGCAAAGCCGTAACGCGCCCAGCCGGTTCGGGCAAACTTTATCTCAACAACATCACCAACCCGCTCATCAGCGATGACACCTCGAACACATTGATCGTTGGGCCGGTGTTAATTTTGACCAAAACGATTACCTCTGGCGTAAAAATTTACACAGGCGAGACAGTGGACTATGTGCTGCGGCTGGGCAACGCCACCGGCCCCGGCGATGTGATTACCGGAGCGATTCGCACCGACGCAGAACCCGCCACCAACGTGGTGCTAAAAGAGGTCTTTCCAGCTGGCACCACGGTAGTCTCGGCCTCCGATGGCGGCGTGATCGACAACGCTGCGCGCACAGTCATCTGGCAAATTCCGGTGCTAAACCCAGGCCAGTTCGTGGAGCGGCGCATCGTCTTTCAAAAATCCGACGTGAACAGCGATTGTTTGAAGGTAAACAATAGCAACTACACCGTCACCAGCGACCAGTACCCGCGCAGCGGTAGTTCGCGCTTTGTCGTTTCGGGTCCAACTGTTGCCGCCACAGTGGTGCCGCCGGTTCAGGTCAAGTCGTTTACTGCCAGCCCATCCACCGTTTACTTTGGTGATCCAGGCACCGTGAGCATTCTGGTACAAAACTTTTATCCGCGTGCGCTGAACAATATGCAACTGCGTTACAGCTTACAACCCAACCTGTTTTACGCCGGAGGAGCAACGCCTGCACCAACCGCCACGCCCACCAACGGCCAGGCAGGCGGCGAGGTGGTGTGGACGTTTAACATGCCTGCCGGTAGCCTGACCGCGCCCAGTTCGGCTCTATTTTCAATCCAGGTCAAAGCCGATTTTCGCATCGATACCGTATCGGGCGTAGCCCAGGTGACACAGGCCGATGGGTTGCCCACCGCGTGTGCCCGCAAAGATGTACGCGCTTCAGTAAAGCCACGTCTCATCATCGGCAAATATGCGGATGTTGTGGATGCGCTTCGGTCGGGCAGCACTTACTTCGTCGAGCGCGGCGCGGCCTTTCCGTATCTCATCAAAATTGAAAACCGCAGCAGCACCGATGTGACCGGCCTGGATGTCTTGGATAGCTTGCCAGCCAGCAATTCTTTCCCAGCCAATTTTCGGTACGACCCCGGCAGCGCTACGCTGAACGACACACTGCGCGAACCAGACACGATTGTGGATGGCAACGGCGGCTCGCTGACATGGGCGGGGATATCCGTACCCGCCGGCGGCATCGTTTATATTCGCTATCGGCTATTAGTAGATGGCATAGATTACGTGCGCTACTGCAATTTAGTCAGCGCTTCTCTCAACAACGATGAAGACATCACCTCTTTGTCCGATCAAGTGTGCGTGAAAGTGAACCCACGCGTGCGCCTGACCAAAACGGCGGACAAGAGCGTGGCCCGCCCCAACGAGGAAGTGCGGTTTACGCTCAGGCTGCGCAACGACGAGCCAATTCCCTACCAACGTGGGTTGGCCGACGGGCTGGATAACTTCAGCTTTACCGGCGTGCAAGAGAGCGGCTACGCTACGCCCGATTTTGCCGTGGGTTTCGACAACGTCCTGGTCTGGCCGCTGAAGACGCTGCAACCCGGAGAGGAAATCTCGGCGACGATTGTGGTGCGGATGCCTGCCATTTGCGCTCAGCGCAGCTATGCCAACGAAGCGCTATTTGTTACGCCAGAGGGAATCGTTCGCTACGACCCACGCATTTTGGTTTCGGTAACGTGTGGCAACCTGGAATATGCCAAAACGGCCAGCCGCGCCACAATGGGGCTGCGCGATCAGATCACCTACACCTTATCTGTCCGCAACACCAATACGGTTGCTGCCGAACCAAACGTGTTTATTACCGACGTGTTGCCCAGTGGCTTCACATTTGTGGCGATGGAGCCTACAAGCGTCATCAAAACCGCCCCTACAGTAACGACGCGAGCCGATGGCCGCCGCGTGCTGGTGTGGAAGGTGCCTTCGATTGACAAGAACGCGACGACGACGGTGAAATTCCGTGCGCAATCTGGCGACACGGTGGGCAAAGCCGAGAACCTGCTCATCGTCAGTGCGCCAGGTTCGCCAGGCGGGCGCTGCACCCAAAACTGCAAGAGCTATACCGAGGAGGCCGAGACACTGACTTACGCCACAGCCACCACAGAGGTGCAATCGCTCATCACTATCTCGCCCGAAATAGCCGATAAGACTTGCGCTCGCACCGGCGATACGCGCATCTACAAATTGGCAATTTTGAACACCAACACGCGCGGCTACGCCCAAATTCTGGCGCAGGTAAAATTACCGCTGGGGTTGAAGTTTGTAAAGCCAATTGGCACCACGCCATCCCCCGCGCTAAGCACCGAGGCCGATGGCACCAACGTATTGCAGTGGGCCAACTTGCAGATTGGGCCAAAGCCCGCCAATGTCTTCGCTGCACAGGTTGTGTTGGAGGTGGAACTGGTAGTGGGCAATGCCGATGGCGACTTTGAGACGCTGGCGTTCGCCAGTAATCCCGATTCAATCATTCCGCGCAAAGATGGCGTAGACAACCCGATTCTGTTGGGGTGTTTGCCCGCCACGACCACGCTGGCGAAAGATGTAAGCAAGGCGACGACAGCCTACAACAGCGAGGTTGTGTATCAGATCAGCCTTGCCAACCCCACCAGTGCAACCCTCACCACCAGTCTGGTCGATACGTTGCCAGGCGAGTTTGTGTATGTTCGCAACATCAATGGCCCTGCGCCCACCGTAGATGGCAGCACCTTAACCTGGACGGATGTGAATGTGCCTGCGGGGGTTGTGTTGAAGATCAAATTTGTGGCACGGGCCAAAGGCGCGCCCGGTTCGCGCTACATCAACACGGTGGAGGTGGTGGACGGGGCAGCGCCCATTGGCGATAGTGCGCGCAATGCTGCCGAGACGACGATTTCCTTGCCCGTGTTTATTCCGCTTCTCTTTCGTTAGTTCATTTGGAGATGACTGTGATTCGACGTATTTTCCTGGTATGTGCTTTGGTGCAGGCAGCCTTGCTGGCCGCCTGCAACCAGGCCCCGCAACCCACACCGGTCATCATCGTTGTCACCGTCATCACCAACGCCTCGCCCGCGCCGCCCACCATCACGCCCGTCCCCACCGAGACAACTGCGCCGCCGACAGCACTACCGCCCACCTCGTCGCCAATTCCCACCATTACAACGCGGCCCCAACGCCCCACCCGCACGCCGGTCATCATCCCCATCTACTCGCCCACGGCCCTGCCGCCAACACAACCCTCGGCCACTGCCGTGCCACCGCCGCAAATTACCGAATGGCGCGGCGAATACTTCAACAATCTCTCGTTGATTGGGCAGCCCACCGTCGTTCGCAACGACCGCGATGTGGACTTCGATTGGCTCACTGGCTCGCCCGATCCGCGCGTCAGCCTCGATCTCTTCTCGGCCCGTTGGTCGCGCTCGCTGTTGTTCGAGGCCGGCACCTATCGCTTTGGTTTTAGGGTAGACGATGGCGTGCGCCTGTTTGTGGATGGCGTGTTGGTGCTAGACGATTGGCGTGATGGCGTGCGCGATGCCTCTGCCGATGTAACGCTGAGCCGAGGCAACCACAGCATTCGTGTGGAGTATTACGAGCGCAGTGGCCGCGCCAACATTCAGATGAGCGTCGCTCGCCTCATCATTTTGCCCACCGCCACGCCGTTGCCGCCGACCGCTACACGGCCTACGCTTACGCCCATCCCGCAGCCCAGCAACACCGCTATACCCACCCAACCGCCCCCGCCGCCAGTTACAACGCGCACACTCACTGTCATCCCAGAAAATACAAGCACACCGGTGCCAACGCCTGTGCTGCCAGCGGCCACGAAACCCAACCCCACCGCCACCCAGCCCGCACCCACCCTCACCCCCATTCCGGTTGATACGGCTACAACGATTCCAACGCCCGTTCCTACGGCACTTCCCACCCAAACACCAACGCCACAGCCGCCCAGCGCCACGCCCGTACCGGCCAACACCACCACGCTCACCCCCATTCCAGCGGATACCGCTACAGCCACAGCACAACCTACCCAACCCATCGAGCCAACGGCAACGCAAGCGTCAACGCCCACACCAACCCCCATCCCCGAAGCCAGCAACACCCCGCCACCTACAAAGACCGCCACAGCTATTCCCGCCAACGCATCCGCTGCCACCGCCAGCCTCATTGGAGCGCAATTGCAAGTTACCGGCACGCGTTGGACAGACCGCGTCACCATCGCCATCAGTGCCAAAGCCGATGGCAG
>JAYTNY010000357.1:0-3661 GCA_043748055.1 Roseobacter sp. | reverse complement strand
ATGACGCAATACGCAATACGCAATTACCAATCTCCACCCAAAGTCTGGGGTATTGCCCAGTTCAAATCGGCATCACATCGCTATAATGCCGCTACAGATGCGCGCTTTTAAGGGGGTTAGAGGCTTTGCCACACTACTTCGCATCATCGCTTGCACTGCGGCTGTAGTGTTGGGGGTGATGGGACAGCCGTTTGCCTACGCCACACTCACCCGCCCCGAAGCGCGAGAAAGCGCTTCGCACACCAACGCACCCAAAGCCCCGCGCAAGCAACTCGCTGCTCGCGTGGTCTTGAGCGAAGCCCCTAACGATTTGATTCCGCAGCTCAGCAACATCTGGCAATGCACCTGCGATACCGATGGCTGTTGGCCGGGCTGCTTCACCATCGCCTCGGCCAGCGTTGCCAAGTATTGGGCAGGCAAAGGCTTCCCCAATTTGTGGGATGGCAACGAGAGCGGCACGTTCGCCCGCCTGCGCGAGTTGTTCCCGAACTTGTTTTGCTACAACAACGTCAATGACGACGGCAAACCCAGCGACAGTGGCTATGAGGCCAACGATGTGGCCAAAGGCTTGCGCACCTACTTAGCCGAGCGCGGTTACGATTTCACCGTCACCCCCATCCCCAACGCCAGCTTCGAACAAATTGTGGCTGAGATTGATTCGGGCCGCCCGATTATTGGCGCGTTCGAGAGTTCGCCGTGGGGCAGCCACGCCGCAACAATTATTGGTTACGACACCACCGATGGCAAACAAGTGATGATTGTGCGGCCCAACCTGTGGAGCCGCCTGGATACTGAGTTGCAATTCGGTTTGGGCTACGGCGGCTTTGGCATCGTCACCGTCGTCCCCGCTGGCGCAACCACAAACCCGCCAGCGCAAACGCAAGCCCCAACTCAAACTCAAACAGTTGAACCACAGATTCAGTTGCCCCCTGCTTACGAACTTGTCGTAAACGACACCGACGCAGGCTTCAGCCTGGCAGGCAATTGGACATTGACTGAAACAGTGGGCTTTGCGGGTCAGGCGCGTGCCCTCAGCACCACCGACCCTAGCAACTTTGGCCCCCAAGAGGACACCGGCTGGGCGCAATGGACGCCTGATTTGCCGTTCGACGGCTTGTGGGAAGTGCAGGCCTACGTGCCCTTCACCGACACCGAGGACATCGCCACGCACCTCGCCATGTATCGCGTGAACCACGCCGAGGGCACCAACCTGCAACGTCGCTCGCAGCACGATGCGGTTGAGGGCTGGGCCTCGCTCGGCGCGTTTCCCTTCAGCAAAGGCAACAAGGGCAATGTGATTTTGGGCAACAAGACCGGCGACGATGTGCCCAAGCAAATCTTCGCCGATGCTATGCGCTTTGTCTGGCGCGGCCCGTTGATTTTGAAGCCGGAAGAGAACGACATGCTGTTCCTCGTGGTCGCGGGCAAGCGCCATCTCATTCCCGATGGCGAGACGTTTGGCGCGCTGCGCCTGAGCCGGGGCAATGTGCGCACGCTCAGCGCGTTGGAGATGGCGCAATACCCAGAAGAGGAACTCATCCCCAGCATCTTCACCAGTTGGGTGGGGCAGTATTTCAACAACGAGACATTGGCATTTCCATCGTCCAGTGTGCGTGGCGATGGCGGTCTCAACTTTCGTTGGAACGGCACGGCGCCTGCGCCTGGGATGAAGGCCTCGGACTTCACCGTGCGCTGGTCGCGCATGTTTGCGCTCACCGAGGGTGAGTACGCCTTCACCATAGATGCCATCGGCGGCTTGCGGTTGTGGGTGGATGGCAAGCTGGCGCTGGACGAGTGGGCCTCGCGCGGCGTTTTTGTGCAGCACCAGAAAGTGATTCAGGCCACATCCGGCTTGCACCGCGTGGAGATTGAATACGCCGCGCGCGATGGCTTTGCCCAAATTAGCCTGGGCAATTTGCCACCCAACATGCCCATTGTGTTGGATGCCGCCACCCCCAAGTGGACGCAAACGCCAACCGCCACGCTGGCCTGGGCCGACAGCGGCGATGTGGACAACACCGAGGCAGGCCGCAAATTCTTCGTGACCGTGTGGCGAGACGATGTTGCAGACGTACAGACCAGTTGGCGCGCCACTAGCGGCTGGATCGCCGCCACCGAGTGGATGGCTACGCTGCCCGAAGATGGCCGCTACGCCTGGAGCGTGGTCGCCAGCGATGGCAGCAGCAACAGCGCCAGCACCCCGCCCCGCACCTTGTTGTTAGACCGCGCTGCCCCATGGGCGCAGATGCAAGTGGCCCAAACCAAAACCGTCTCGCGCACCGAGTTGCTCTCGCAGACGATTGCGCTGCAAACCATTAACGGCGATTTGCGCGGCACCGAAGTGTTGACCGACCCCAACTTGCAGCGGCTGGTCATCACCGACCCTGGCGCGTATTCGCAGTTGCCGCCACTGACCTACACCGGTAACCTGCCCGCTGTGCGGCTGAGCTGGTGGGCCACCGACACGCTGAGCGGCCTGACTGCGTTTGATGTGCAAGCTCGTGAGTTGGTGCGCGCCACCACCAACTACACGATTGCCGTCATCAACCAAGAAGTCACCAAGATCGTGTATCAGTTGGAACTTTCGGGCACCGAAGAAATTACGCAGGCCATTGTGCTGACGGAGATTGTGCCGTTCACCACGGTTGTGCCCATCGTCAGTCAGCAAGTGATTTCGCCCAGCGAGTGGGTCACAGTTGCCACCGGCTTGCGCGTCACCGAGACGTTGTTCATCGGCAACCCCGGCAGCACCTACGAGTTCCGCGTGCGCGCCGCCGATGGCGCGGGCAACCAGCAGGATTGGTATGAGGGCTACTCGATCCAAGCCGAGATTGACCCGAAGACCGTGCTTTTCCGCGTGTTTACGCCGGTTGTGGCGAACCAATAACAGCCAAGCGTGCACTTTTAATCTCTATCAAGCAAAAGAGAAGATGAAGAAATCCTACAAGTACGGAAACGGCATTGCCAGTGTCAGCCAGGCGGATGGGGTCACCGGCATTCTCATTCGAGGCATTGAAGGTAAATATCGGCTACGCGTTCGAGTCAATGAAGATGAGTTTGTTGACTACGACCTCAGACACAGTGATTTGAGTATTACGATTCATGATCCTGATTCGGCTTTTTACGAAATCGGGGATCGGCACGTTTTGGATCATTCCCCAGAAACGCTTGGCTTAAAGGCGGTAGAACCAACCTGACGAATGTGTATGTTGAATAAAAAGAAACAACCCGAAGAAGCAGTGTGCGATTGCTGTGGCAAAAAAGGTGTGCAGCGAAAACTCATCACCCGCAGCTATGGCAAGGGAGCTACATTGCTGGTGATCGAAAATATTCCAGTAATTAGTTGCCCGAGCTGTGGTGAGACTTACATGACAGCGGCAACGGCACACGAATTGGCGCGGATCAAGATGCACCGCAAATCACTTGCAGTTGAACGCAAAGTTCCTGTCGCAGAGTTTGCGTTGGCATAGCCAGGGTATTTGATTTTCTTCTGAGCCAGAAGTCCAAAGCCCAACCACTGCTCATTCTGCTTTTGCTGATTGGGCTGCTCGCCTCGCTCTTTCTCAACTATCGCCTCATCCAACGCGGCGTTTACGATTACGCCGAGCAACAGGCGGTGCGGCTCGATCCCTACACCCTCAATTACTTCGACGGCGAAGCA
>JAYTNY010000356.1:0-1546 GCA_043748055.1 Roseobacter sp. | reverse complement strand
TTTCATAAATCCTGTTGAATCCTGTCATCCTGTCTGAAAAACCTCAGAGAATCAGCATTAGACGCTGCCATTCTGTAAACAAGGTTAATTCTGCGTAAGGCCAGGCCCCATAATGAATCGGGTGCAAAACCGATCTATAGTCTTTCTTGCCAGCGGCACACGTGGCGATGTGCAGCCTTATGTGGCATTGGCAAGCGAATTGCTGCGTCGCGGCAGGCACGTCACCATTGCCACACACGCCAGTTTTCGCGCATTGGTAGAACAGGCGGGCGTGCCATTTGCGCTGCTAGATGCGAACCCCAGCGACCTGTTGACCCAGCCGCGTTTTAGTGCCGCATTGCGGGTGGGCCGCAACCCATTACACTCGCTGCGCGCCACCATCAAATACATGCGTGAGGGGCGCGAGTGGTATGCGCGCTTGTTGCACAGCGCGTGGGTCGCCTGCCAAAGCGCTTCAGCTTCGTTGGTGATTGGGGGCGTGCCGACGTTGTGGGCCAGCGACATCGCCCAGGCGCTGGAGGTGCCGCATCTCTTCGCGTTCTTGCAACCCATGACGCGCACAACGTTTTTCCCCAGTGCGCTTTTGCCTACGACACAATCTTTGGGGCGCTGGGGCAATGCGTTGTCATATCGGCTCATCGAGCAAGCTATCTGGTTGCCGTGGCGCAACGTCATCAACCAATGGCGACGAGAAACGTTGGGGCTACCCGCATTACAGGCCAGCCCGTTGCGCCACCTCCACAGACAAACCGTGCTGTATGGCTACAGCGTGCATGTAGCGCCACAGCCAAAAGATTGGCCTATGCAACATCACGTCACCGGCTACTGGTTTGCGGACGCAACGGATGCGTGTCTCTCCGACGAGGTTGAACGTTTTTTAGCGAAAAAAGATGATGTGGTTTACATCGGTTTTGGGGTAGGCAGTTTGCAGCGCCCGGCGGTCATGTTGCAAATGATTGGGCAAGCGTTGGCTGAAAAGCAATTGCGCGCCATCATGCTGTGGCCGCAACCCATACCCAGTGCTCAAAATCAAAACATGTTGTTTGTGAATAACGCCCCACACGCTACGCTCTTTCCACGCGTTTGGGCAGCGGTGCATCACGGTGGCGCGGGCACCACCGCACAAGCCATTCGGGCGGGCGTGCCCAGCGTGGTGCTTCCGGCTATGGCTGATCAGTATTTCTGGGGAGCCAGGGTTGCGGCACTGGGCATCGGGCCAATGCCCATTCCGCAGCACACGCTCACCGTTCGTCGTTTGGTAGAGACATTGTGCGTGACGACACAGGGTGTTGCCGTGCGCGCACGGGCGCAAACACTAGGCATGCGCGTTCGACTAGAAGACGGCGTGAACCAGGCTGTTGATGTCATCACTTCCATATTGAGTTCATCCTAGAAACTTGTAAGCAGGTGCCAGGCACCTATGGCTCCTGCAAAGTCGACAGAATTTGCCCGGCGACTGAAGTCGCGGCAACCCGAAGCAAAGCCGACCTACGTCGGCTAGAACCCAGTCGGCGAAGGCCGACTTCGCTTTGCGATTCTGATCGCC
>JAYTNY010000355.1:0-5228 GCA_043748055.1 Roseobacter sp. | reverse complement strand
CAATGAAAGTTCGCAGCTCAGCGCCAGGCTCATCACCGTCACCAACGGCATCAGCACCACCGATGTGAACCTGCAACTAGGCACACCCAATGGCGGCGGCATCACCGGCCTGCTGCTGGCAGCAGACACCGGCGCGATATTGACTGGCACAGTCAGCCTCTATCGCAACGCGGTTTTTCTAGATAGCGTGCGCACCGACCAGGGCGCATACACCCTCACCGGCCTGTTGCCCGGCGCATACAAGTTGCACTTTGCTGCCAGCACCCCTACGCCGTATGCGTTTGCGTTTCTGGGGGGCGGGGTTGATGTAGCCAGCAGCACGCCCGTGAACGTGAGCGCAGGCGTGACCACAACGGGCGTCAATCAAGCCTTGCCACTGGCAGGTGGACTAAGTGGCATCGTCACCTCTGGCGGCACACCGGTGCCGGGCGTGTTCGTGGTTGCAACGGGCGCACAGTCGTATTCAACTTACACCGGGCCAGAGGGTGCCTACAGCTTTGCCGAACTGCGCAGCGGGGCCTATCGTGTGGCGATCTCGCCACCGCCGCCGTTTGTGGCTGGTCTCGTGTCTGTCACGGTCACAGCAGGCCTCACCATCACCGCCAATGCCGAGGTTGGGGTTGGCGGGCGCATTACCGGCACGGTGCTGGCGCAAGACACAAACGCACCGCTAGGCGGCGCAACTGTGCGCATGGAGCAAGCGGCTGCGCCCAACGCCGTGTATGTCGCCTACGCCGATCTGGATGGTCGCTATGCCTCGCCGGGGTTGCCCAGCGGCAGCTACACCGTGTCGGTGCAGCCGGGGGCCTACTGGGGCCAATACTTCGGCGAGTTTTACCTGGATGCAGGTAACGCAGGCAGTGCCACTCGCGTAAACGTGACCTCACCAAACAACACCGTCAACATCGCCCTCACGCCTGCACGCGGGGGCACCCTAACTGGTCTGGTGTGCAGCGGCACGGGCTTTCCTGTTGCGGGGTCTGTCAGCGTGTCGGCCTTTAATGCCACAACGGGCCAACTTGCGCAGGCCACATCACCCAATGCCTTTGGCTTTTACCAACTGGCCGTGCCGCCCGGCGCATACAAGGTGCGCTTTAGCAGCGCCGGGTTCTTTACGAGGTGGTACGGCGGTGGGGCGAACCTGGCTTCGGCCACGCCTGTGACAGTGGCAGGCACAAGCAACACCCCCAACATTGGGTTGTGTTTGTCGTTGGGGTCGTTGCGCTACCTGCCGCTGGTGCGGCGTTAAAAGCCCCCTCCCCAGCCCTCCCCCGTAAATCAGAATTTACGAGGGAGGGAGCCGCTTCCGATGCGCGGGGTGAGGGCTACGTTCGGGTAACACACCCATGCTACGATCAAACCGTTGTTAGTCAGACGGTTATCAGATGGTTTACAAAGGAGATTGACTTGAGGATGCGTTTGTTTTGTCTATGGGTGATTGGGTTGGTAAGCGCTGTTTTGCTGAGCGGCTTGACGCACGCAACGCCAGTAGCCCAGGCCGTGCGCATGGCTGGCCCACGCACCGCCGCCTTTGAACCCAGCCCATGCATGTTTGCGCTGCCGCCCAGCGCCCGCGAAGGCCCGCTGTTGGAATGCGGCTATCTCTCTGTGCCAGAGCTGCACAGTAACCCCAGCGGACCCAAAATTAAATTGGCGGTAGCCATTTTGAAGAGCGACAGCCCCACGCCTAATCCTGACCCGCTAGTGATGCTGCAAGGCGGCCCCGGTGGCTCGACGATTGACACGTATGCCGGGCTACTGCTGCTGCTTAATCCGTTTCGCAACGAGCGCGATGTGATTCTGTTCGACCAGCGCGGCACGTTGTATTCCAAGCCCGCGTTAACGTGCAAAGAGGTGCGCGATTTGAGTTTGCGCACGCTCGATCAAAAACTCTCGGTGGAGGAAGGCTCGCGCCTGGCTACCGAAGCATTGGCCTCCTGCCGCGACCGGCTGAAGGTCGAAGGCGTGAACCTGGCTGCGTTTAACAGCCTGGAGAACGCCGCCGATGTGAACGACCTGCGCGTGGCACTGGGATACGAAAAGATTAACTTGTATGGCGTGAGCTATGGCACGCTGCTGGCTCTGCACACCATGCGAGACTTTCCGGCGGGACTGCGCAGCGTCATTTTGGATGCAGTCGTCCCCACGCAGATCAACTATGTGACCCAGACGCCGCAATCGGCCAACCGCGTGTTTACCGAGTTTTTTGAGGCCTGTGCCAAAGATACAACGTGCAACACGAACTATCCCAATTTAGAGAAAACGTTCTTTGAGCTGGTGAAGCAACTAAACGCCAAGCCCGCCCGCGTTCAACTCACCAATGCCGAGACCAGCGAAGTGCGCAACGCGGTGATAGATGGCAACGGGCTAATCAACCTGCTGTTCCAATCGTTGTATTCAGCCGACTTGCGCCCAGTGGTGCCCCAAGCCATTACCGATGTGGCACGCGGCAACACCGAGTTGTTAGCAGGCATTTACGGGTTGTTTGTGTTCGACGACAGCATGAGCATTGGCATGCACTACTCGGTGGTGTGCGCCGAGGATGCCGACTTTAAGGAAGCCGATGTGGACACGAGCGGTGTGCGTGCCGAGATGCGCGATTTGCAAAAGCAAGGTGCGTTGGATTACTTGAAGATTTGTGGCGCGTGGGGCGTAAAAGACTTGGGCGCAAGTGTAGACACGCCCGTGACGAGCGACATTCCAACGCTGGTGCTAAACGGTCAACTCGACCCCATCACCCCGCCCGCTTTTGGCCAAGCCGCTGCCGAGGGCCTGCGCAACAGCTATAACTTTGTCTTCCCTGGGGGTGGGCACGGCCAGTTCAATTTCGTCAACGCCTGCGTCAATGGCATCGTCAAAGAATTTTTGGAAGACCCAACATTGAAGCCCGATGACAGTTGTGTGGCTGGGGACAAACCCGAATTCTCAGCGCCCACCGAGATCGCCAGCACGCCGTTTTTGAACATTGTGCTGAACAACATGCTGGCAGGCAAGCGCAGCATTACGCCGCTGGTGTTGATGGGGCTGGGGCTAACCTTTCTGCTCACCCTGTTCCTGGTGTGGCCTATTGCTTGGCTCGTTCGGCTGCTGCGCAACAAACCGGGCGATCATCGGCCTGGCACACGCATCTCGCGGTGGGTGGCTGTGCTGCTGGTGGTGTTGCTCGTGGCACTTTTGATCTGGCTCGGTGTCATCTATTTCCAGATGTTCCAGAACCAGCAATTGATCTTGACCACATTTGGCATCCCCGCCCAGCAGGTGGGCGTGTTTGTGCTGCCGCTTATGCTGTTGGTGCTCACCTTGCTGATGGGTCTGTGCGTGGTGATGGCGTGGCGGCGTAGCTTTTGGAACGGCGCAGGCCGCGTGTACTACACCCTGCTGTTTGGGGCTGCGGTATTGCTGTGCGTTGGGTTGTGGCAACTGGGGCTGCTGTTCCCACTGGTCAGCTATTTACTCTGATTGCCTTAGGTTTTCTGATTTGAACCACAAAGACACAAAGATCACGAAGGGCTTCTTTGTGTTCTTTGTGTCTTTGTGGTTCAAAGCTCTCTGATAAAAAAACTCTCTTGGGCGCTTTCGCATCCAAGAGAGTATTTCTCCAAGCCTGCCGAAGGGGGAGGACGGCCAGGGTGAAGGCCCATAGTGTAACGCAACTGTTAAAACGCGCCCTGGTATCCGGTGGTATATGCACGAATGCCAAAACCCGTGTTTAGCAGCAACACGAGGCCAAAAATCATCTGCGCGCCACGGTCATCGCGCCCGCGCAAAAAGGCAAAACAGGCCGGGGCCGCCAGAATAACCAGCGCGCCATACAGGTAATGCACAAAGCGCACATTGGCATTTAAGCCGTTCGCCACCAAGATGAGGCCGAGAATCATTTGCACGAGGCCCAGGATGGGGCTGAGTGCGACTGCGCCCCAATAGTTGCCATCAATGCTTAAGCCACGCAGGTAACGAATGACGCCCCATAGGCCGACGATGCCGTTGAACAGCAGGACGGCGGTGGCGATGTTGATGTGTAACTGAAGAACCAAACCCATTACAACTTCTTCCTTATTTTTGGGGGTGGCGTTGCCGCAGAGTTGAAGCGAACGAGTTTGTCCCAATCAATGAGTTGATCATCGCAAAACTGTGCTTTGAATTCATCTGTGAAACGTCCTGTAATTCGCGTGTAGGCCATCACGAATTCTTGGTTTCTGTCGTGGGCTTGATGTCCAAGCGGTTCGATGATTTCTGTATAAAGCTGGTCGTTGCCAGAAATAAATTCCCAGAAAAGCTGCCCGCAGTATTTGAAGTAATCGCCTTTATCTGGGCTGTTGTCTCTGCCGTAGCAACAGCCATTCACAGCCACAATGCTGGCCGTACGATTATTGGTGCGGTAGATGCGTGCTGCTTGCTTAAAGTTCTCGCGCATTCGTTTAATCTGGCTGCTATTGCCCCAGTTCGGACCGGACTTGATGGCGACGACATATTGCTTGCCATCTCGTTCAAACTCAAGGTCAATTCCTTCGGCAATAGATTTACCGCCATCAAACACTTTGCCACAAATGAAGATGGCAACGCCCTCCAAAAATTCGCCAAAGATAGTCTCTTCTTGCGAGGAAAGATGGGCATCCATCAGAATTTTTACGAGGTCATGTGGATCAACAATATCTTTGGCCTTGTAGAGATATGGATTCTTGCGCTCCAAAATCTTGTTGAGTTTGAGCAATTCGAGACTACGTAGCCGCGTGGCATGAAACGAGCCGATGTTTTGTTCAACGTGTGCGACTACGTCGTTTAGATCGAGGGGCTTCATAGGTCTCCTTCGGCTCAAGCAATCGCAATGGCGCAGATCGAATCTCTTGGTCGGCGCGCTCAAAATACTCTGGCAAAATCTCAATACCCACCGAATTGCGGCATAGGCGTTGTGCTACATGCACCGTTGTGCCAGAACCCATAAACGGGTCAAGCACCCAGTCTTTCTCTTGCGTAAACAACGAAATGAACCATTCCGGCAACGCTTCTGGAAATGCGGCGCTATGGTTCTTATTGCCAGTCTCGGTTGCCATGTGCAGCACGTTGTTGGGGTAGGCCATATCGCGCTCCAACCAGTTGGCAATGCGCTTACCAAAGCCACTGCCAACTTTTGAGTTATCACGCACCTTATCTGTCTCGCTTAAATTCTTCAGCCGCGTCTTAGCCCAATCTCCCATCGGCACCATGACGGATTCCTGATACATCTTGAA
>JAYTNY010000354.1:0-4467 GCA_043748055.1 Roseobacter sp. | reverse complement strand
ATGAACAGTACATGAAGGCCATCAACAAGAACGCTGGTGACATCATCGCGATTGGCTTCGACATCACCCCGGATATCCTGACCGGCATGGAGAAGGGCTACGTCTTCCTGACCAGTGACCAACAGCCGTTTCTGCAGGGCTATATGCCGGTGCTGAGCCTGTGCCAGACCTGGAAGTACGGTCTGGCCCCGCTGTATGTTGACACCGGTTCGGGCTACGTTGACCCAACCCAAGTCAAGCTGCTCACCAAGCTCGCTGCCGACGGCCTACGCTAAAAGCTAAAATTTAGATTGCCGGTCGTACGCGGCCGGGCGGTCTGAACAGCAATGCTAGTGCGGCGGCTATCTTTTGGATGGCCGCCGCACTAGCGTACAAGCACAAGCACAAGCACTATGAGTGAAACACCCCTTTTTGAATTGCGCGACGTCAGCAAGTCTTTCGGTACTATCAAAGCCATCAAAAATGTGAGCTTTCAGATCGGGAAACACGAAATCGTGGGGTTGCTGGGCGACAATGGCGCGGGCAAATCCACGCTCATCAAGACCATCTCCGGCGTGCATCGGCCCGACTCCGGCGAAATTTGGATGCGCGGCCAGAAAGTCACCGGCTGGAGCGTAGCCAAGGCCCGCGAGACCGGGATTGAAACCGTATTTCAAGACCGCGCGCTGGCGCAACAACAGACCATCGTGGACAACATGTTCATGGGCCGCGAAATCACCAATCCGTTGGGGTTTATCAACGAGAAAAAACAATGCCAGTTGGCTCAGGAGATGATGCACGCGATCGGCTTCACTTCGGCACTGCTATCGCCGATGTCGCAGGTCATGACGCTCTCGGGCGGCGAGCAGCAGGGTATCGCAATCGCCCGCGCCCTGCACTTCAATGCCGAGCTGATTTTGCTGGACGAGCCGACCACGGCGCTATCGTTGCATGAGACTTACAAGGTGTTCGGATTCTCGCGTCAGGCACGCGACAAAGGTAGCTCTATTTTGTTTATCTCGCACAACATTTATCACGCCTGGGATTTGTGCGATCGCTTTATTATTCTCGACCGCGGTACGGTTACTTTGCAGGTAAACAAGTCTGAGATGGAGAATGCCGAAGAATTGATTCGCACGATGGAACATGTCGCCAAGACCGGCAAGGCCTCACTCAAGAGCCGCGAGGGCAAATAATGATGGAAAAACCACAAACCGAAGCCCTAATCGGCGATTTGAACACCAGTGCGGCCCCGCCATTGCCCACGCATCCGCTGACTGATGGATGGCGTGGCTTTGTCCGCCGCAACCGCAATGCTGTCGGCGCGCTGGTTATGCTTGCCATTTTCTGGACGATTCTTCTAATCGGTACCAAGGGCGTATTTCTCAGACCGGTGGTGTACACAGCAATCTTCACGACATTGCCAATTACCATCTTCCTCGTGGTAGCGACCATCTTCACCACGACCGACGGTGCGATTGACCTGTCGTATCCTTCCTCGCTCGGGCTGGGCGCGTTTGCGTTTGCCGCAATCACAAATTTGTCTTCAAACCCAGATTTTCAGCCGTGGCTGATTTCTGCGGCAGCTGGACCCTGGGTTGGACTGATCGCTGCGATGCTATGCGGTGCGCTGGTTGGTTTGTTCAATAGTGTGCTGGTGCTGCGCTACAGACTGACGCCATTTATTGCCACACTAGGTGTCAACTTTTTCATCCGCGGTCTGATCAATATTGTTTCCGATACCAAGAGTATCCCGATCCCGTGGATGGAGGATCTGACCTTCTACAAAGTGTGCTGTGGCACAACATTTGGCACATTCCCAAACCAGATGATCTGGGCGTTGTTATTCTTTTTGATCACGTGGATTTTATTTAGCAAGCACACCGTCGGTAAACACACCCGTATCGTTGGCGACAACGAAGAGAGCGCGCGCGAGATGGGCATCCCGGTCAGCCGCGTCAAGGCATTTTCGTATATCTATACCGGCGTTGCCGCAGCGATCTCCGGCGTGTTGTTTGTTGGCATCTTTCGCACATTTTGGCCGGACACGGGCAGCTCATATCTACTCTCGACGCTGACGGCGGTCTTCGTCGGCGGCAACCCGCTGGTTGGCGGCATGGGCACAGTCGCAGGCGCCCTGATTGGTTCGCTCAACGTCGCCTTCATCGAAACCGGCATCATCGCCATGGGCTTTGTAGACGTGTATACCACCTTCGTTTACGGTATCGTGCTTGTCATTTCGCTGTTGGGCTTCCGAAATTCGAAGCGATAGATACAAGAGCGCGTTCCACAACTCAACCTTGACTCTCAGGCTACCTGAGACTGTAGGATGTGTTCGGAGAAAATAAATATGGATCTGAACACACTCTTTTCAATCAGTAATTTGCTGGTCGTGCCCCTCTGGCTGTTGATGATTGTTGCGCCGCGTTGGCCGTCGGCGGTGCGCATCATTCGTTCGCCGCTCATTGCCGTGCCGCCCGCGTTGGTTTACGCAGCCACGGTGTTGCCGCTGGTTGCGCAAATGGGTGGCGATTTGTTCTCCTCGTTTGGCACGCTGCCGGCGGTGGTGTCGTTGCTGTCCACTCCACAAGGCGCACTAATTGGCTGGGTGCATTTTCTGTGCTTCGATTTGTTCACCGGTCGCTGGGCCTATCTAGACGCCATCGAAAAGAAAATACCCGCGCTGTTGATGGCCCCTGTGCTGTTCTTCATCTTTATGCTGGGGCCAGTGGGCTTGTTGATGTATTTGGCCGTGCGCAGCGTTTTGGGTTTGATGAAGGGGCGTGCCCCAGCGGCGTTGCAAGTGGCGAAATAAGATTTGCTCAAAAGCGTTGCATACTGCGGGCATGGACGCTCCACTTATCGAAAAGCCGTATTGGCAAGACACAATTGATTTCCCTCAGCTTGACGCAAGCCGCCCGCTACCCGCCAAAGCCGATGTAGCCATCGTAGGCGGCGGCTACACTGGGCTGGCTGCTGCACGCGAGCTGGCGAAGCGCGGGGCCAGCGTGGTGGTGTTGGAGCAAAACACCTTTGGCTGGGGGGCCAGCAGCCGCAACGGCGGCATGGTGCTCACCGGCACCAAACTCAGCGCGGGCAAGCTATTAAAGCGCTACAGCAAGCAGGTGGCCCGCGATTTGTGGTGCGGCTCGATGGATGCGATTGCCTACATCGAGAAGCTGGTGCAGGACGAGGGCATTGCCTGCGATTTTGCGCGGGCAGGGCATTTGGAACTGGCCTGGAAGCCCAGCCACTACGACGGCTACCAACACGAAGCCGAGTTACTGAACAAGGCGTTTCAGCACCCCGTCGAGTTAATCGCCCCCAAAGATTTGCCCAACGAGATTGGCAGCAGTCTGTATCACGGGGGCTTGTTGGACAAGGCCAGCGCTGGCGTAAACCCTGCCCAATACGCCGCTGGGTTAATGCGCGCAGCCATGAAAGCCGGGGCGGTGTTGTTCAATAAGACGCAGGTGACGCGCATCGCATCTACCGGCAGGGGCCAGTCTCAGACCGGCCCCTACGAAGTCACCACCTTGCGCGGCAAGATCACCGCGCGCGAGGTTCTCATCGCCACCAACGGCTACACCGGCGCTGCCACGCCGGAATTGCAGCGCAAGATCGTGCCGGTCGGTTCGTACATCATCGCCACCGAGCCGCTCTCCGAAGACCTGGCGCGCTCGTGCATCCCCCAACGGCGCATGGTGTATGACAGCAAGAATTTTTTGTATTACTGGCGGCTATCTCACAACACGCCGAGCGCAATCCTCCCGAATGTTGAGCTTGCGAAAGCCGAGGCGTATTCGAGCAACCTTCGGGAGGATGCACGGAGCAACGAAACCCGCATGATTTTTGGGGGCCGTGCCAGCTTTATGCCCGAAACGCCCAACACCGTGCGAGAGAGTGCCGAGATACTGCGTAAGGGCATGCTGGAAGTGCATCCGCAATTGAAGGATGTGCAGGTGGCCTATGCCTGGGGCGGCACGCTGGGCTTTACGTTTGATCTGTTGCCGCACGCGGGCCAAACGAAAGACGGCTTGCATTACGCGCTGGGCTGCGGCGGGCATGGCGTGGCGATGTTGAGCCACCTGGGGGCCAGCGTGGCGAAGCGCATGGCGGGCGAGGCAGACAACAACCCCATCTTTAACTTGCCCATGCCCGGCGCGCCACTGGGCTTGTATAACGGCAACCCCTGGTTTTTGCCTCTTGCGGGGATGTACTACCGCGTGTTAGATTGGTTGTCATGATTGATAGCGCATAGATTGTATAGAGTAGACGTTATCTGAAATAACCACAGAGACGCAGAGGGCACAGAGGGTTTTCAAAAGGTGGCTATTTTCTCTGTGCACTCAGTGCCTCTGTGGTGCATCGGCTTACTTCGAATAACGTCTAGAGCGAATCTCTACTTGGCATACGATGTGAGCATCCTGAGCGCAGCGCATTCCGATGCGCGCAGTCGAAGGAGGCGGCTCGTACATCAATCAGGGA
>JAYTNY010000353.1:0-9236 GCA_043748055.1 Roseobacter sp. | reverse complement strand
GCTGACCAACACGTCAGCAAACGCTATACTTTTGGGGGCGGTCTTCTGTGTTTGGTGATTCATGCATAGAAGTTTCGCCCATTTTTTCACACAAGACGTTATTAGGGAATTGAGAGGGATGTTGAATGAAGATTCTTTCTGTGCTTCGTCTAATGTTGGTGCTATTGCTATGCCTGCCTGCTTCAAACGTGGCTGCAACAAGAGATGTTCTTGGCGATGGTGGCAACTCTCCAAAGCGAGCCATCGTTGCCTTGTCATTCAGCGGGGGTGATGGGGGTGATGAGCGAGATTTCTATACTTCGGTTCTCGTGCCACAACTTGAGCTATACCCTGATGGGCAAATTATTTTGCAACGCAACAGCAAGGTATACGAGAAGAAGCTCTCTACACGGGAGATGCAAAACTTTCTCGCGCGCATAAAACAAACAGGCATCTTCAAACTGCAAAGAAGTGGGGGAGAAGGTGAAAACGATCCTTTGTATCAGTTCGACAGCACAACTGAATTTAGTGATGGTGCGCCTTACCTCCGTGTATTGGTCAACGATGGCATAAACTCAAAGCAATTTGATGTATATACCCCACATGAAAAGTATCTGGTGCCAGAAGCAAAACGTGTGCTGCACTTGCTCTACACATTTCGTCCGCGTAGACTGAAGGCTTATTCCCCGCAATACACATTGCTTTTGATTGAAAAGGGCGAAACTAATTACTACTCCGTAGCTGGCACAGCCCCGCGCCAATGGCCGAGTTATTTGCCCACGCTCAAATCATTTGGCGAAGGACAAGTGATTCTGAGTGGCACACTGGCAAGCACAGTGGGCAAAGCCTTTGCAGAGCTACCAGGTGGACATGTGTTTATTGAAGCAGGCCAAAAGTATCTGGTGCTTGCACGCCCGCTCTGGCCTAGCGAATCACTAGAAAATTGGATGGGGCGGTAAGTGTCGTAAAGAAGCTGAGGTGACGCGATGAAAATGATTCAAAGGCTTATATGCGTTGTTGTAATTGTTTGCGCCAGCGCAACCCCCGCCTAATTGTGAGGGCTACACCACCATCGAGTCTGCCACGAGCGCCATCCAAGCAACCCCGCGCGATGCGACAAGCTACACCTGCCGCGCTCAAGCCTACGCCGCTGCCAACAACCCAGCCGAAACTGGCGATGCCTTCGCCCACTACCTGCGCGGCCTCTCGCACAGCCGCCTGGGCCACCGCGATGAGGCCATCCGCGATCTTCAGCGCGCGTTGCAATTGACGAAGGACACCGAGTTGCAAACAAAAATCCGAGGTGAACTCACTCAGTTGGGCGCGTGAGTGCGAAAGACAAACCAGGTTTTTTGAAAAAACCTGGTTTGTCTTTCGCGGGCTTATTTTTTAAGTTAGCCTATTGACAAATAGACAATCGTCTATATTATCTTGCATAGATAAACTTCTATACATGACAAAACGCAAAGCCCCCAGCCCGATTAACGCCGTGGTGTTCGCCAAAGCCATTGCCGATGAGACGCGCCAGAAAATTATGAAACTGTGCTGCTGCACCCGGCTCACCGTCACCGAGATCACCGAGAAGATGGTGGTCTCGCAGCCCACCGTCTCGCATCACCTCGCCATTTTGCGCGATGCGGGCTTGGTGAGCATTGAGCATGAAGGCCGCGAAACCTATTACTCGCTGAACCAAGAACGCGTGACGGCGTGCTGTGGGCAGATCATGCAGATTTTTGCGCCAGAGGAGAAGGTGACTGCAACCGTGACGCGTACGCTGGCCGCGCTCATGCCATAGCGCATTTTTGTTTGCTTAAAACCATAGACAAACTTCTATGCAAAAAGGAGAAATCAATAAACGTAATGGATGTGATAAATAAGAAACGCGTGCTCATCCTCTGCACCGCTAACAGCGCGCGCAGCCAGATGGCCGAGGGCGTGCTGCGCTGGCTGGCGGGTGAACGTTACGCTGCGTTCAGCGCCGGTTCACGCGCCACGTCGGTTAACCCGTACGCCATCCAAGCCATGCGCGAGATCGGCGTGGACATCAGCCAGCACACCAGCAAAACCTTTGAGCCATTTCTGGGCCAACCGTTTGATGCCGTAATTACCGTGTGCGACAACGCCGCCGAGAACTGCCCCTTTATGCCCGGCCAATACAACCGCATTCACTGGAGCTTTCCTGATCCTGCGGCGGTTGAAGGTGATGCTGAGAAGCTGCAAGCCTTCCGTGATGTGCGGGATGGCCTAATCGAGAAGTTCAAAACCTTTATCTAAACCATGACCATTCAAGAAATGACCACCCTGGCTGCACTCATCTGTCTTGTGCTGTTCGCCACCATCGGCATGATCGATGGCTTCTATCTGCATCTGTGGAAATTCAAACTGTATGCGCACGACGAGAGTCGCTTCGAGCATCAGGTTCACACCGTTCGGGCGGTTCTATTTCCGTTCATCCTCTACTTTCTCTTTGTCAATAATTTTGGCGGTTGGCTGCTGTGGCTGGGCGTGGTGTTTGTGCTGGCCGATATGCTGACGCTGGCTGTGGACGCGCTGAACGAAGGCGACAACCGCACGTTTATGGGTGGGTTGCCCAAGTGGGAATACGTCATTCATCTCTTCGCCAATGGTTTTCACTTTGCTGCCATTGCGCTGGTGTTGGCCTCCAAGCCGCTTGCACTGTGGAGCCTGGAAAGTTCATGGCTAACCCCGTCGTCTTACCCGATGGGCTTGCAATGGTTTGCCGAAAATCTTTTGCCTGGGGCCATATTGCTTGCGGTTTTGCACATCGTGTTAGCCATCCATTCGGTTAGCCGCAAGTGGCTAACGTTGCAATCAAACATTCAGTGTTGTTAATCATGGCATCTACAACAAAAAACTGGCAAAGGTATCTCGCCGAGCTCATTGGCACCTTCGCTATCGTGTTTGCCGCATGCGGCGCGGTCATCAGCAACAGCGCCAGCGGCAGTGCGGTAACACTGATGGGGATTGCGCTGGTGCCGGGGCTAATGGTGCTGGCAATGATCTACACCCTCGGCCCCATCAGCGCCGCGCACTTTAACCCAGCGGTCACGCTGGCGTTTGCCCTTGTGCGGCGCTTCTCGTGGAAGCATGTGCTGCCCTACATCGCCGCGCAAGTTGCAGGCGCGTTGTTGGCCAGCGGCCTGCACGGCCTGCTGTATGGGCACGCTGTGGCACTGCGTGTGAGCTACGGCGCGCACATCCCCGCCACGGGTGTCAGCTTCGGTTCGGCGCTGGGCTTCGAGGTGATCTATGGCTTCTTTCTCATGCTCGTCATCATGGCAGTGGCAACGGATAAGCGCGTGTCGGGGCCGGTGCCCGCTATTGCCATCGGCCTCACCGTTGCAATGGCTATCTTGCTGGGTGGGCCGATCAGCGGTGCATCCATGAACCCTGTGCGCAGCTTTGCGCCAGCGGTGTTTGCGGGTGGAGCGGCATGGGCTGCGTTGCCCATTTATTTGATTGGGCCAATAGTGGGCGCGGTGCTGGCTGCGTTCATCTACGAGGCGCTGCGCGATGGCGAGACGCACGCGCAATCGGCCCCGGCGGATATTTGATGGGGAGATAGGCTTGCGTCTTTTTAAGATTTGCCCCGTCTATCTTTGCGAATTCAATTGTGAATTCACTTTCAAAGTGAGGTAAAAAAAGATGAATACAAATCTGATTTCGATCGATGAGATTCGCGAAGGGGCGGTAGTGCTGAACACTCAGACAAAGCAAGGTTGTTGCGATGGCGAAAGTTTGCCTGCGCCAACTGCGGTTGCAACCAACATCTCAACTTGTTGTTCGGCAGAGAAACAAGCGGTGTGTTGTGAGCCTTCCGACAAGGAAGCCTGTTGCGGTTCTGGTTCTGGCTCGGATAGTAGTTGTGGGTGCCAATAGAAATGAACGCTGTCCAGCCCGTTTCATTTGCCACGGAATTTGTGTGGAGCGAGTTCAGCACGCAACTGCGTTACTTCATCTTGCGGCATGTGCGCGATGAGGCTGTTGCCGACGACATCTTGCAAGAGGTGTTTGTCAAGATTCACTTGAATGTACATGCATTGCAGGCAGGTGATAAGTTGCAAAGCTGGCTGTATCAGATCACACGCAATACCATTGCCGATTTTTATCGGCGCAACGAGCCGATAGAACTCATCAGCGAAAACTTGATGGAGCCAGGCGAAAGCAAGGTTGAGACAGATTGCGATGCGCGTCCGTGTGTCACGGCTGTGCTGTTGGGCATGCCCGATGCGTATCGCATTCCGTTGGCGCTGGATACGCAGGGCATGTCTCAACAAAAGATTGCCGACAAACTTGGTCTGTCGCTTTCAGGCGCCAAGTCTCGCGTTCAACGCGGGCGAGAGAAGATGCGACAAACGCTGATGGACATCTGCAAGTTTGAGTTTGACCGACGGGGGAACATCATTGCCTGTGGCAGTTAGTTCGAGAAGGAGTAGAAGAAGCAATATGAAAGAGATCAACAAAAACGAATTACCCGTCGCGATTATTGGCGCAGGGCCAGTGGGGTTAGCAGCAGCGGCGCATTTGGCGCAACGCGGCCAAAAGTTTGTGCTGCTGGAGGCTGGCCCTGCCGTCGGCGCAAGCATCTTGAAGTGGGGCCACGTCAAGCTCTTTTCGCCGTGGCGCTATCTTGTAGACCAAGCCGCCCAGAGCTTCCTCGAACCGACCGGCTGGCACATGCCCGACCCCGAAGCCGACCCGCTGGGCGCTGAGTTAGTGCAGGGTTACCTGGAGCCGTTGGCTGCGCTGCCCCCAATCAAAACCAACCTACGCCTAAACACCCGCGTAACCAGCGTGGCCCGCAAGGGCTTTGACAAGCTGAAGACGAATGGGCGCGAGCATGCGCCGTTTGTCATCACGCTGCAAACCGAAGCGGGCGAAGAACAGATGTTGGCGAAGGCCGTGATTGATGCATCTGGCACATGGGAGATGCCCAACCCATTGGGCGCAAGCGGCACCTGGGCGCTGGGCGAGAAGGCCAATCGCGACCGCATTGCGTATGGCATCCCCGCTGTGTTGGGTGCAGACCACGCACGCTATGCAGGCAAGAGCATTCTCGTCGTGGGCAGTGGGCATTCGGCGTTTAACGCCATCTTAGAGTTGGAGCATCTGGTGCAGCAAGCGCCGGGCACACGCATTACCTGGGCGGTGCGGCGGGTGCAAGCGGGCCAAATGTTTGGTGGCCTCAGCGATGACCAACTGAGCCAGCGCGGCGCATTGGGCGAGCGAGCGCAAGCCGTGGTTGAACGCGGGGCAGTGACATTTGAGACAGGCGTGAAGATCGAACGAATCGAACGCGTGGGCGAGCAGATCAAGGTTCACAGTGATGATCGCGTGTTGGGGCCTTTCGATGAAGTCATCGCCACCACCGGCTTCCGGCCCGATCTTTCGATGCTGACCGAGTTGCGTTTGAAACTGGATGAACAAGTGGATGCGCCCGTAGCGCTGGCCCCGCTAATTGACCCGAACGTACATAGCTGCGGCAGCGTGCCACCTCACGGCTACGAGGAACTGAAGCACCCCGAACCTGATATCTACATCGTGGGGATGAAGAGCTATGGCCGTGCGCCCACATTTTTGATGCTGACCGGTTACGAACAAGTGCGCAGCGTCGTGGCCGCCATCGCCGGTGATTTAGAGAGCGCCCGCGCTGTGCAACTGGTGTTGCCAGAAACTGGCGTGTGCGGTGGCAATGGCTGTTGCGATGTGCCTACGAGCAAACCGGCCTCAGCCTTCATCAGCCTGGACAGCTTGTTTGCGCCGGTGGTGGCTGCAACCCAAGCCTCGGCGTGTTGCTCAACCGAGAAGTAGGCCGTGTGTTGCGAACCTTCGGACAAGGCCGAATGTTGCGGTGCTGCACCTGCGGGCAGTTGTGCTTGCCAATAAAAAAAATTCAAGGTGTTGCAAACGTTTTCGCTTAAACGCCCTGCCAACTACGGCTGGGTCATGGTCGTCACCCTCGCCCTCACCGAGCTGGTCTCGTGGGGGGTGACGTATTACGCCTTTAGTGTGCTGATGCCGCCGATGCAACGCGAGCTGGGTTGGACATCGGCCCAGCTTACCGGCGCGTTCTCGCTGGGCTTGCTGATTGCTGGTTTTAGCGATGTGTGGGTGGGCCGCTGGCTGGATGCGCGCGGCCCACGTTTGCTGATGACGGTTGGCTCCATCGCTGCCGTGTTGCTGGTGCTGGCCTGGTCGCAAGTGCAATCGCTTGTCGCGTTTTATCTCGTCTGGGTCGGCATCGGTTTAGTTGCACCTGCCGTTCAGTACGCGCCCGCGTTTTGGGTGGCCGCCAAGTGGTTTGATGCGCGGCGTGGCCTGGCACTGACCATGCTGACCTTTGGCGGTGGCCTCGCCAGCACGGTGTTTATCCCACTCACCAACGCCCTCATGCTGGCCTATGGCTGGCGAATGGCGTTGATGGGGCTGGCAGGCATCTTAGCGCTGTTGACTATTTTGCCGCACGCTTTGCTGTTGCGCGGCACACCGCCATCAACAAACAACACGCCCAACACACCGAATACACCCAGTAAGCCCAAGCTGCAAGCAGGCATCCACGATGTGTTGGCCCAGCGCTCGTTCTGGTTGCTCACGCTTGCGTTTGCGTTATCAACAATGGCGTTTAACAGCATGGTGGTGCATTTGATTACGTTCGAGGTTGGGCGCGGGCAAGACCCAACATTCGTGGCCTGGGCGGCAGGGCTAACGGGTGTGTTGCAAGTGGTGGGGCGTTTAACGCTGGCCCCGCTCAGTGACCGTGTATCGCGCAAGGCCATTACTGTATTTTTGTTTGGCTGTCAGGCTGCCAGTTTTATTTGTTTGTTGGTGTTGCCCATGACGGCGGGCCTACTAGCTTACGTGGTCTTTCGGGGCATCGGCAATGGCACGCTCACGCCTATTCGTGCGGCGCTGCTGGCCGATGTGTATGGCACCGAGCGCTATGGCAGCATCAACGGGGCCATGTCGCTTGGGGTAAGTTTGGCCGGTGCGACTGCGCCGGTGTTGGTGGGTGCGTTAGCAGGTGTCGTTGGCTACACGCCTGTATTGGCTGCGTTTGTGTTCAGCAGCCTTGCGGCGGGGCTGGCGATTGCAATGGCCTATCGCAAACCGCAACACACCTAATATCTGTCAGGCAGTGCGCATCATGCCACGATGAATTAGTGCGTGCCTGCGCTACCTGACAGGTCTGCACGGATAGAAACTCGCAGCACCAACAAGACACTGGCCAAGCCCAATATCAGCAACAGGCTCGCCATCGCCAACACAAGCCAAAGCAGAGGCATGTGCGACGTGGAAGATGCAGCTTGCAAATGTATTCCAGAAGCAGCTTCCACCACACGCAGTTGCGCCATCTTCGGCATGCTGGTTGGGTTGGGGGTGTTGATGGGTTGGGCCATTGCTTGTTGCGTGGGCTGAGCGACAAAGGCTTGCGTAGGCGCAACGTTTGCCTGCGCGAAATCACTTTGCGCAGGAGATGCAATGGGCTGCGGCTCTGAGCGTGACTCGCCAGCGCTTATAGCGCTTTGAGCGCTATAAGCGCTGGCTTTCTGCGTTGCGTTAGGCTGAACGACGGCCTGCGCTTGAACTTGTTCCATGGCTTGTGTGGGGGCATCGCTCGCTATCGCGTTCACCTCAACGCGCGGCGCAGCCACCGGCTGGCCCAGCCCAAGCGCCATCGGCACGCCGCCCGCAGGCACGTTCGCCATCGCCGGGTTAAGAGGCAGCACGGCAATCGGGTCATACTCAATCACATCGCCATCGCGTTCCAACTCAGTTAGCCAATAGGTGTAACGCTGGCTTGGCCGTGCGCTTTCATCCACAAAGGCGTAGGTTGCGCTGTTGCTGTTCTTGGCTGCAATCCACTCAGGTGTCACGCGGGCGCGGGTGCTGCGGTCGCTGGTCTCGCTTCGGTATAACGCAAAGCCAAAGCTGTTCACCTCGGCCCCGGTCTGCCAGGCCAGTTCAACGCCCGTTGCCACCCAACGACCTGCAAATGAAAGAAGCTGCACTGCCGTGGGCAAGAAGACATGCACCACGCCATTGCTCACCGCCATGGGCGTTTGGGTCGTTTCTACAAACGCCAGGTTTTGAATGCTATCGTTGTGTTTGCTCATCACGCGCACCGCAAAGCTCATGGTGTAGCGCTCGCCCGAACCCAACTCCGCGACCGTCCAACCGAGCAAGCCGCTGGCCGATGTAGCCGTTGGTTGAACTGTGCCAGAGATGACTTGCACATCGCCCGGCAACACATCTGTCACCACCACGTTGCGTGCGGGTTGCAACCCGGCGTTGTGCAAACTCAGCGTGTAGGTAATGCGGTCGCCGATGTTGATGTGTACCTGGTTATCATCGTTCGTAGGTTGCGGTTGCGCGGTCTGCACCAGTTGCATCACCACCGGCACCAGGCCTATGTCGATGCTGGTGTCCATCACATGGGCGCTGGCGGTGATGGGGCGCGTGCAGCCGGTGGCCGGGTCAACATCGCTATCAACACCACTGTTTGGGTTGGTGCCCTGCCGCGTAAACGAATGCCCCGCAGGCGGCACCCCGCACACCTGGTAGCGGCCCGGCGGCACGTCATCAAACAAATAAAATCCTTGCGCGTTTGTTATCTGGGTGATGCCGATGACCGAGTAGGTCATCGGAGCGGACTCGCTGAGGCTGGCTGTAGCCGAGACGTTGGTTAGATTCACCAACCGCACCTGCACCCCCGGCATGCCCGCGTTGCTGCGTTGCGTGCCGTCGCCATCTTCATCCAGCCACACATAGTCGCCCAAACGCGCTGTGGGTTTTAGGTTCACTATTGCGGTGAAACTGGACAGCACCAGCGACCCGCGACCGGCGTAACTAATCGTTGTGAAAGTATCGGTGAAGGGCGCCATCACGCTGGCCTGTTTGCAGGTGTAACTTGCGCTCTCGTTCACCGCCAGCACACCGATGAAGTGATCGCAATCGGTCGCCGTCGTCGGGTGCACCTCAGTGCCATACAAATCGAACCCGCCCGTGTTCGTTACCTCCACCGTAAACACAGCGGTGGAACCCACCAGAATGGTTTGCACATCGGGCAGCACAAAAATGGAAATAGCTGGCCCGGGCGCAGTTGGCGGCACCACATCGTGGCTGATGCGATTGCTGGTGTTGGGCGGGGTTTGGTCGCTTTGCACCACGGCCTCGTTGCGCAGCTTGGTGAGGGCGTTGCCCATGCCTTCGTTCACTCGCACGGCAAAGCGCATCGT
>JAYTNY010000352.1:0-4212 GCA_043748055.1 Roseobacter sp. | reverse complement strand
CGCAAATTGCGCTCGGTGGCGACAAACGTTTGCGGCCCCAGCTTGATGGCGTTGCTGCGATGCCCCACCGTGCTGCTGATGCTGCCCACCAACACCGATTGATTCATCGTGGTCGAAGCGTCTTGCACGCTCGTCCCGCCATCCAGCGGCCAATAGCCCACCAACCCAAATGTGGGCGTGGCCGAAGCAGATGCCGAGTTATTCGTCTCGCTGCTGCCCATATTTGCCGACACTTGATAGTGATAGCTGCGGCCCGCCTGCAAATCTTTATCCACAAAACTGGTGCTGTTTACAAACAAACCCACGGCCACGTAGGTGCCGGTCACAAAATCGCTGTGCTTCACGTTGTAGCTGCTGGCACCGCCCACGGCGTTCCAGCTCAGCGCCACTTGTTCCACACCGGCGGTGGCTTGCAAGTTGGATGGGGCCGCACCGCTCCGCGTGATCAACGTGTTCCACGGGTTGCTGGGCCACAGCAGGCTGCCCAAGTCGGCCATCGCATTGGGGATAGCGTCGTCCATCTCGTTGGCATCCCGCACCAACCGGGTGTGATACGCCAACATGGTGGCGGCGTTTTCCAAATCAGAATTTTGGGCGAAGTTAGGGATGACAAACGTATAAGGCGGCGAGGACAAATTCAACGCCCAGTCCGGGGCCTCGCGGGTGGCAGCCAGCTTGCGCCACTGCTCCACGTTAAACGAGCCGCTCTTCTCCAGCCAAGTTTGATACGCCGCAGTGAGTGCCGGGGCCTTGTTGGATACGCCATCCCACCAACCCTGTTGCCAATAACCCACCAGTTGGGCCGTGTTGTCGCGCATGTCCCAGCCCCACCACGCGCCGTTTACGCCGCCTTTGTCGCGGCCATTTGGGCCATAGCCATCGTCGCCGTTGTCCATGCCCTTGTAGGCCAGCAACAGCGAACGCAGCGGCTCTTTGCCACTAGATTCCTGGGCCAAATTGGTCATGATGGTGGAGGTGTAGTCCCAATCGTTGGCCGCCCAGCCGCCGGTCATGCTGTTGCGCGCGCCGGGGTTCAGAATAATTTGCAGCCAGTACCACACGTTGGCGAAATACAAATTGGTCAGCTCGGCGCGCCCATCGCCGGTTACGGGGAAAGCGTGGCTCATGCCCAGCAGGTGCGGCGAGAAGTTGAAGATGTGGCGATTGGAGAGCCACTGGCGGCTCTCGCCTTGCAGGCCGTAGAACTGGCGACCCAGCTCTTCCAGCTCAAACTCGTGCATGATCTCGAACAACTTCGAGGCACTCCAAATGGCAGCGGCGTATTGCTCCACCACTTGTTTCTTGGTGAAGGGGTTGTTGCCGCTCGGTCCTAGCGCAGCGAACTCCGGGCTTTTGGAGTCCGGTGCAAACCAGTAACCCCAATCGTCCAAGTCTTGGCGCAGTTGCTTCTGCACATACTCATCGTGCGTGAGGCCGGGCAGCGTGCCAGCGAGGCCCTTGCGAATTTTGTCGTAATACAAAAAGTTGGCACTTTGCTCAAATGTAATCACGCCCATGCTGTCGATGGGGTGGACGCGTGGCAGCCAGTGGTTCCAGTCCGGCAGCTCAATCGAGATGGGCATATCGCGCACATTAAATTTTTTTACGCGTGCGCCATCAATAAAACTGTCGGGGTTTGCGCCGTTGCTGGGCAAGAAGGCCATCACGTCTGTGTCTTTCTCCAACACGGCATCGATGCCTGCACCTGCGGCCCACTCGTCCACCGGTTTGGCCTCCAGGCCGGGGCCAGGCTGGTAGGGCGGGTTCCACGGGCGGCCTGGGTTCTCAAAGCTCAGCGTGCGAATAAAGCTGGCGATCTTCTCGCCCTGCGTTTGCGAGAGGCCGTGGAAGCGTGAACGCTCAATGACAGACGTATTTGAGAAGTTGAAGAACTTGAGGTCGTAGCCGCTTTGCGAATGGCAATCCGCGCAACTGGCCTTAAACGGCGATGGATCCAACGGGTTGTTGGTCATGATGTTGCGCGAGTGCCACAACACCTGGCCCTCGGAAATCGCCACGCCGCTGCTGATGGGCGGCGTCCAGGTGTTGGGGTCTTCTTGTGCAATAGGAGGATTGGACAACATGGGTGCATTGCCCGCATCCCAAAAGTTGAAGTTGAGGACGCGGAAGCCCATGCTCTCGCCATCGGTTTTGTTGAACTTAAAGCGAATCACGTTGTCGCCATTCACGACGACACCCGGCGGCACATCAAATGTGAGCTTGAGGGTGCGGTTGGCCCCGCCGATGCCGCCATAGCGCTGGCCGGGTTGCAGCACAACTGTGGTGGTGTTGTTCAGCGTCACCCACGACGAGTTGTTGATCTGCACGCTGGCTTTGTCTTGATACGACAAGCTATACACCTGCATCCAAAATTTCTTGGCATTGGCTGCGTTGGCAACGGTAACGGTGACGGTTTTGAAAAAGCCATTTGGAAAGAGAGTGGTGTTGGCGGGGTTGTCGCCGGTTAGTACTTCAATTGGCAACACTGGCCCATTTGATGGCGCAGCAGCGGGTGCGGCTACCCTGCGGGCGGCAGGTTTGGCATACGCACCATACACCGAAGCCACACTGTTTGTTGTGCGGGTGGCCTGGGCCACCTGCGGCGCATGAACCAAGCTAAACAGAGTGCTGGCTGCAATGGATGTGGTGACGATGACATTGAAGATTTTTTTCGACATAGATATTCTGTAACTAAACCCCTCGAATTGACGACCCATCCCCCACTTCTTCTGTCGAATCCCGAACAAGATTCTGCAAGTTTGCTGCAACATATTGCCTGACAATTTCCTCGTCGCCATCGCTTTGGTGGGGGGCTTACGGTATAATCCCCCGGCTTTATTCAGGGCGAACTAACAAATTGGCGATTGGCAATAAGCTAAACCCATGTGTTTTGTTTCTAAACGAATATAGACTGCCAATAAGCCAATAGCTAATACTTAAAAAGGACTCAGATTCATGCCAAAGCGAACCTACCAACCCAAAAAACGCCGTCGCGTGCGCGTACACGGCTTTCTCACCCGCATGTCCACCAAAGGTGGGCGCAAGGTTATCAACGCCCGTCGTGGGCAGGGCCGCAAGCGATTAACTGTGGTCGCTAACAACCACGTGAAGAAGGTGGACTGGAACGCCGTGTATTCGGTGGCCAAGAGCAAGCGCGGCACCGAAGGTAGCAAGTAGGCTGAAATAAGGAATGAAGAATTGAGAATGTAGAAAGAAATTGCGTTCTCAGTTCTTCATTCTTTATTTTTCATTCTTTAATACTCTTCACTTTGCAACTTGGGCGATTAAGAACGGCAGCCGAGTTTGAACGCGTGCGCAATGACGGCAGGCGTTGGCGAGGCAAACTCTGTATCCTCAATGCAGCCAAACAGGCCGACAAGCAACCCGAATTCGTAGGCGCTAATTCCCCACTAACGCGGGTTGGCTACATTACCTCCAAGAAAATTGGCAACGCCGTGCAACGCAACCGCGCCCGCCGCCTGATGCGCGAAGCGATGCGACATCTGACAGATTCCATTACAGAGGGCTGGGATATTGTGTTGATTGCGCAAGGTTATGCTGTAACCAAGATGCCAAAGATGCAGAATGTGAGGGATGAATTGACATGGCTGCTCACGCAAGCGAGATTACTCAAGAAGTAAAAAATCAAACACATCAACCCGATATTGATGTCGCTGCTGCGTTAGCCCAACGATCATTTGTCAGCCGGCTTATGGTTGCGGCCATTCGCTTTTATCAACGCACCCTCTCGTTGGCACTGCCGCCTAGTTGTCGCTTTTATCCCTCGTGCAGCGAGTACACCTTGCAAGCCATTGCCAAACACGGCCCGCTTAAAGGTGGCTGGCTTGGCCTCAAACGCATTCTGCGTTGCCAGCCTTTGTTTCCAGGGGGATATGACCCTGTTCCATGAAGAGAGATTAGGGATTAGAGATTGGAGATTAGCGATCTAATCTCCAATCTCTAATCCCTAAGTCTCCAATCTCTTTTTCAATAATGATTGCAACCCAAAAAATCCTCAGCGCAGCCCTGGCTGCTGTTTTGTTAAGCGCGTGCGGCGGCGGCGGAGAGCCACCGCCCACTGCGTTTCCCGGCCTTATGGTAGATGGCAATGCAGCTTACCTGGCCAGCAACTTGCATATGTATAAGTTTGATGCCGCCACGGGCGATGAGCGTTGGCGTTTCCCGGCGGCGGGCGCAACAGCCACGGCCAAT
>JAYTNY010000351.1:0-3163 GCA_043748055.1 Roseobacter sp. | reverse complement strand
ACCTCTTCCACCGAACGGTTATAGACATCACCCACCACCCGCTTAATCTCTGGCAACACATCTGCCAGCGCGCGAACGGTGGTGCTTTTGCCAGTGCCGCGGTGGCCCATCACCATCACCCCGCCAATGCGCGGATCAATGACATTGAGCAACAGGCACAACTTCATCTCGTCTTGGCCAACAATGGCAGTGAAGGGGAATGGGGGCATTTTGGGGATTAGGGATTGGTGATTAGTGAATGGTGATTGGTGAGTTCACTATTCACCAATCCCTATTCACTACTTACCACTGACTAACTTACGACTCGCAAGCTGTTTTCTCTGCCGCGCCGCCATCAACCCACGCCGCCCAAACTGGATGAAGTTGACGACGTAGCTTGCCAGCGCGAGGAGCATGACCAGCATGTTGGTGCGCTCGCTGGCACCCATCAGCCAGGTGGCAATAAACGCCAGATGCAAAACGAGCGAGATGGCATTGACCAAGTCTTCCCAGAAGAACTCTTTCGCCAGAAAGTAATGGCCGTAGACATCAAACTCCCAGGCCATGCCCGTGACGGTGATAAAAATCATCATCACCACTTTGATGGACGACGCGATGTGCGCGGCCTCATAACCCTGACCGGTGCTGAAGTAGCGAATAACCAGCACAAGGCTGGCCACAAACGTCAGAAACTGCAACGGCGCCGCCACGCCCTGAACTGGCGTCCAAAGCGATTCGTTGCGGCGGCGCAGTTGGTCGAGGGTGTAATTCATGAAGTGCTAAGTGCTAAGTGCTTAGTCCTTAGTGCGTTCACTAAGGACTAAGCACTTAGCACTTTCAACTCATTCAGGCTGCTTCAATCGCCAAGCCCAATTGTTCGCGCGTCATGCTGCGGAACTTTTGCACGTCTACGCGGGCCATCAGGTTAACCGCCACAATGCACAGCACAATGCTGGTGCAGAAAATGCTGGCGTAGCTGGCCTCATAGTTGCCCGTCAGCGCAATGCCCGCATCGCGGATGCCACCGCCCACAAATTGCGACATGCCGTTCGCCAGGGCCTGCGACATGCCCCACGCGCCCATCAGCGAGCCGGTCTCGCCCGGCACGGTCATGTCCATCATCATGCTGAGTGCGCCGATATTAAATGTGCCCATGCCAAAGCCCAATGTCACCATGCCGCCATACAGCAACGGCAACTGGTGCGTCATGGCCGAGATCGCCAACAACGCAAACCCAATCAACGAAATAACCGCGCCGATGTTGGCAATTGTTCGCTTGGGGATGGGCCAGCGGCTGGCGATGATGCCCACTAGAAACATCGCCACAATCGTCGCGCCGCCCATAATGGGCTGGAACTGCGAGGTGGAGGAAGCGGCCAACTTGAAGACATCGCCGCCAAACGGCTCCAGAATGTCATCTTGCAGAAACAAGCTAAAAATGGCGACGAAGACAAAGAAGAAAAACACGCGGGTCTGGCTGTTGCTAAAAATGCGCGTGTAGGCCTGCTTCAGATTCAGCGCCGGGCGGGCTTGCAGGGTTTTGATCTGGTCACGGCTGAGGCGCGGCTCCAAACCAATCAACGGCAACAGGCCGAGCAAGCAAACAATTGGCCCGGCCATAAACAAGCTAGGCATCAGGCCCAACGCAATCTGGCCGCGCGCAGCCACGCACTCGGCGGTCTTGCACAGCGCATCAATACCCGCTTTGGTTTCGGCATTGCGCAAAATGATGGAGACTGCGATGCCGCTGCCAACGATGCACACCATTTGGAACAGCCATACGGCAGAAACAACACCAGGGCGGTTCTTCTTGCCCTCGGTCATTTCGGCAATCAGCGTATTGTGGCTATCGCCGTTCATGGCAAAGCCCATACCAAAGCCCATCATAATCAGCAGCATCAACACCAGCGCGCTGGTATCACCTTTTGCAAACAGCGGGGCCACGTGCGGCAGCGCAATTAACGAGCCAGCCGAAAGCATGATGCCCATAAACATGAGCGGGGTGCGGCGCAGGCCAAAGAGGGTGCGCCGGTCGGCCAAGCGGCCATTGGACACCTGAAAAATGTTCATCGCGTTGTAGGTCAGATACAACAAGCCGACTACGACCGCGCCAATTTTCAGCTCAGTGATCATGATGCGGTTGTAGACCGAGAGCAGCAGCACGAACAAATACGCCACGCCGAGCTTGGGGATCATCAAACGCAGCGTTTTGTGAAAGGGCAACACATCGGCTTTGCCGGCGGAATCGGCTTTGGGTTTTACAGATCGGGGCTTGGTAATAGAAAGAGACATTCACACCTCCATGTTAAGAAACGTTAAGAAACGAACCGAAAAACAAAAAGAGGCAATACCGAACGGATGGGGGCATCGTTCAGTATTGCCTCTACCTCTAAAGAAGAGACACGAATAACAACTGTTTGGGGCGGTGGCACACCCAGGTGGTTGGCGCTGCAATACCAGCGCATCATGCGCCACAGGCTGCGCTCAGGAATATGGGCTTCTCGCGCACGGGCAACAATCAATAAATAAGAAGGGGAGAAAAGTCTGGCAGCTATGCGCGAGTCCAAAAGCAGCAGCGCGCCGAAAAGCAACAGCGCGCATACGCTCGCCGCAAAACACAGCCCTTGCACCGGGTCGTGCCATGCACCGAGCAACGCTACGAGGCCAAAGGTCATCATGGCGACGTGTGCCAGACACACACGGTTTACGTAGCTATCCAGCGGAGAATGGTGATGGCGATGATGAAAGTGCGACCTTTCCGCTTGAACAGTCTTGGGAGCAGCAGCTTGCAAAGCCTGCGGAGCCTTTATCAAGATGAAATCAGTATGAAGATTGGCAAAATTTTCTCCCAGACGCGAAAAGTAATAATTCGATTATGACATTCATGCCGTGTTCAAAGCATCTACACAACTTCTACAAACCTATACTCTGAAATTCTGAAAACGTTTACAGCAAGAGGATGTCATAAACCCCATGAAGCGGCAAACCTTGTAGGTTGGCGCGGCATAGGCTTGAATAACTGTTTCGTGAGCGGGCCTCTAAAATAGCTCAGTGACCCAACGACCCACATCGCGGCAAGAGCTTATGCTGTTGGTGCTTGCGCTGGCATGCTGCCTAACGGGCGCGATTGCTCTCCAACTTCAAACCTCACCAACACTACTCTCATCACGTTCGCCGCTGTTGG
>JAYTNY010000350.1:0-1591 GCA_043748055.1 Roseobacter sp. | reverse complement strand
GCCCGTGACGACCAAATACATGTATGCGGCCAAGCAAGAGGGGACAAAGATCGTCGTGGTGAATCCGTATCGCGAGATGGGTTTGCAGCACTATTGGGTGCCATCGGTGCCGGAGAGCGCGCTGTTTGGCACCAAGATGGCCGACGAGTTTTTTCAGATTCATACGGGTGGCGATGTGGCTTTTCTGAATGGCGTGCTCAAGGCGCTGATCGAGAATAATCAGATTGACGAGGCCTTTGTTGCCGAACACACCGCTGGTTTTGAGGCGCTAAAAGCGGATCTGCTGGCGCAGCGGTGGGAGGCGTTGGAGCAATCGTGCGGGTTGGCGCAGAGCGAGATGCAACGTTTTGCGGCGATGTTGGGCACGGCCAAGAGCGCGGTGTTTGTATGGAGCATGGGCGTGGCTCAGCACGAACATGGGGTGGACAATGTGCGGGCGGTGTTGAACTTGGCACTGGCACGTGGGTTTATCGGGCGCGACAAATGCGGCGTGATGCCGATCCGCGGGCACAGCGGCGTGCAGGGCGGCGGCGAAGTTGGGGCGGCAGCGTGGAACTTCCCCGGTGGCGATGCGATTAACGAAGAGAACGCCCGCAAGTTCAGCAAAATGTGGGGCTTCGAAGTGCCGACCTGGAAGGGCAAGGCCGCGCTGGACATGATCAACGCCGCCGACGCGGGCGAGCTGGATATGTTTTACATCATGGGTGGCAATTTTCTGGAGACGTTGCCCGATCCCAAGACGATCCGTGGCGCGTTGCACAAACCGGCGCTGCGGGTGCACCAAGACATTGTGCTGACCTCGCAGATGTTGATTGAGCCCTCGGACACGGTGATTGTGTTGCCGGGGCGCACCCGCTATGAGCAGCGCGATGGCGGCACCGAGACCAGTACCGAGCGCCAGATTATATTTAGCCCGGAGATTGCGCCGCCACCGGGTGAGGCCAAATCCGAATGGGAAATTTTTATGGAGTTGGCCGAGCGGGTGTATCCCGAACGCGCCGCCCAGATTCACTTCAAAGATGGGCAGGCGGTGCGCGACGATATCGCGCAGGCAGTGCCGATGTATGCCGGGATCCAATACCTCACCAAACAGGGCGAGCATGTGCAGTGGGGTGGGCCGCGCTTGTGCGAGAACGGCAAGTTCAAGACCGCCGATGGCAAGGCCCAATTCGCGCCGGTGCATCCGCCGGAGATGCGTTTGGCCCCCGGCGAATTCGCACTCAAGACCCGGCGCGGCAAGCAGTTCAATAGCATTGTGCAATACGACCGCGACCCACTTAACGGTGCCATGCGAGAAGATGTATTGATAAGCGACGAAGACGCCGCATCGCTTTCAGTCAAAGACGGCGATTGGGTCATGCTGCGCTCGCCGATTGGCGAGATGAAGGCGCGGGTAAAAGTGTCCGAAATCAAATCCCGCAATGTGCAGGTGCATTGGCCGGAGGGCAACGTGCTGGTCAAACACGGCGAGTGCGATCATGAGTGCGGGGTGCCTTCATATAAGGCGGGGATTAGGATTCAGAAAATTGAGAATTGAGGCTCTCCCGATTAAAACGGGAAAATGTCATTCCGACGAACGAGTCGTCTGCGA
>JAYTNY010000349.1:0-3885 GCA_043748055.1 Roseobacter sp. | reverse complement strand
TGTCTTTCATGCGTGGGCAATCTTACACGTCTACCTTGCAGAACCCCCGACCCCTAAAGGGGGGTCTCTGATTTTCTCAACGACTCCCCTTTAGGGTCGGGGGTTCCGAAGACAAACGCAAACCGCGCCTCACCCACTTCAATCACATCGCCATCCACAAGCTGCTGCCGCGCAACGCGCACGCCGTTTACCAGCGTGCCATTGCGGCTGGCGTTGTCCTCAATAAACCAGGCCGCAGCCGCATCATCCCAAACCAGTTGCGCATGCCGCGCCGAGACGCGCGCGTCCTCCAAGTAGACAAGCGAATTGGGATCGCGGCCCAGCCACGCATTGCGCGTCAGTTCAAATGTGCGTGGGCTGGCTGGCTCTGCATCAAGCGCAATCAGTTTGGCGGGCTGGGGCGCGGGGCTGGTTGTGTGGATGGCGCTCTGGTTCGACTCGTGCAGCAATAAAAAGAGAATGGCCCCTAAAAAGCTCAGCAGCAGCAGGGCCACCAAAATGCGTAGTGCGAGGAGAAAAAGCTCCATTTCGCCGTTGGCAGACCCTAAGGCTCTTAAAGAGCCTTAGGGTCTAACTCTGCCACGTTCTGCTAAAGCTAAGCCGGAAACGGCGCAGGCATGTTGCCTGCGCGCGGCAAATCGTTCTTGCCCGCGTTGGCATTGGGCGCAGGGGCGGGCTTGGTGCGCGGCGCGGTGGGTGTTGGGCCAACATCATCGTTGGGTGCGCTGGGGTCAAACGGCGCAAAGAAGCGCTTGAACTCAGTCGACTCAATCGTCTCGCTCTCAATCAACCGCTTCGATATCCGCTCCAAAATCTCGCGGTTTTGCATCAATAATTCTTTGGCTCTGGCATAGGCCGCTTGCACCAGGCTCTGCACCTCGCGGTCAATCTCCAACGCCACCGTCTCGCTGTAGTCGCGCTGCTCGCCCAAATCCCGGCCCAGGAACACCATCTCCTGCTTCTGGCCATAGACCATCGGCCCCATCGCCTCGCTCATGCCGTAACGCGTCACCATGTCGCGGGCAATCTCGGTCACTTTTTGCAAATCGCCGCTGGCCCCGGTCGTAATATCGCCAAACACAATTTCCTCGGCAGCCCGGCCACCCAGCGCCATCGAGAGATCATCTACAAACTTGGAGCGGCTATACATGCGGCGCTCTTCGTCGGGCAACATCCAGGTGTAGCCGCCCGCCATGCCGCGCGGAATAATCGTTACTTTGTGAATAGGGTCGCAGTTGGGCAGCAGGTGCCCGACGATGGCGTGACCGGCCTCGTGATAGGCCGTGATTTGCTTTTCTTTTACCGTAATCAAGCGGCTCTTGCGCTCCGGCCCCATCATCACGCGTTCAATGCTCTCGTTAAACTCGCTCATGCTCACCGTGCGGCGGTTGCGGCGGGCAGCCAGAATCGCGGCCTCGTTGACGAGGTTCTCGATATCGGCCCCAACAAAGCCGGGTGTGCCTTTAGCAATGGTATGCAAATCCACATCCGCCGCTAGTGGCTTGCCCGCAGAATGCACGCGCAAAATTTGCTCACGGCCCTTCACGTCTGGTCGGTCCAGCGTCACGCGCCGGTCAAAGCGGCCTGGGCGCATCAGGGCAGGGTCCAAAATATCGGGCCGGTTTGTCGCGGCAATGATGATGATGTTGGTGTCGGTGTCAAAGCCATCCATCTCCACCAAAATCTGATTTAAGGTTTGCTCGCGTTCATCGTGCCCGCCGCCCATGCCAGTACCACGGCTGCGGCCTACTGCGTCAATCTCATCCACAAAAATGATGCAGGGCGAGTGCCGCCGGGCGTTGTCGAAAAGATCGCGCACGCGTGAGGCACCTACGCCCACAAACATCTCCACAAATTCGCTGCCGCTGATGCTGAAGAACGGCACGCCCGCCTCGCCCGACACGGCCTTCGCCAGCAGCGTCTTGCCTGTTCCCGGTGCACCAATTAGCAGCACACCTTTGGGGATGCGTGCGCCGAGCGAGACAAATTTCTCTGGCTCTTTTAAGAACTCAACCACCTCGACTAACTCTTGCTTGGCCTCGTCGGCTCCGGCCACATCGGCAAAGCGCACCACGGTGTGTTCGCCGTTCATGCCGCGCATGCGGGCGCGGCTGCGGCCAAAGTTAAAGGCGCTGTTGTTAGAGCCTTGTGCCTGCCGAATGATGAACCAGAAAAACGCGAAGAGAAACAGCGGCGTGACGATGAGGCTGAACGTGCCAATGGTCTCGCCCCAGTTAGTCGGCTCAGTAATCTCAATCTTGACGCCAGTGAGTTGCTCGGTGGTGACGCCAAACTCTTTGAGTTGCTCGCTGAGCGTGGCGAAGCTCTCTTTGCGCGATTGCGAATCGGGACGAGGCAGTTTGTAGACTATGGTGATCTCGTTCTGGGTAATAACGAGCTTGTCTACCTCTTGTGCTTTTACGGCGCGCGCCACTTCGGAAAGCTGAATGGTGTTGTTGCGGCTAAAGCGGCTTTGCGCGAGCGCCAGGCCAGCCACCATGAACAAAACGATGAGGGCGACAATGATTTGCACACGCCAACGCTGCCAAAAATTCATCATATTTAAGGTTGCTCCATTTTCAAAAAGTCACGTAGTACCACATCGCAATATCACTTCGGTATTACACGGGTCTAAACGGCGCATTGTCCCCTCACTGATGTGCCGCACCTCGTGATGCCTCCAAAGTATTGTAAGCCAAAGCCCTCTGTAAGTGACCTGCGTTTAACCAACGAAACGCTATGGGCTTGCTTTGAAGTTTGTGCTGAATAATCGTCCGCGAATAATCGTCTGAATAGCGCAGTGAAATCGTGGGTTGTACTGTTGGAATAGTGAGTGCGATGAGTAGGATAATGATTAAGCCTGTTCATTCAGTCGCTATTGCAAGCGACTTTCCGCACGTGAATTTACGAAGGGGAACCCGAGTTTATGAGCATTCATCCACACGTTAATGTCAAATTTCTCAGCCTGCTACTGGTCGCATCCATTCTCCTCTCGGCCTGCAACGATGCGTCGCAATCTGCGCAACGGCCCACAGCGCAGCCTGTGCCGCAGGTCACCATCGTCAGTTCAAATTCGCAGGTGCAGGTGGGGCCTGCCAGCACCCCGCGCCCGCTGGGCAGCCCGGTGTTGGTGGATCGGTCTCCGGGCGGCGGCGAGGAATTGCTGCCGGACAAGCCCATTGAGCTGACGTTTGACCAACCGATGGACAAAGCCTCGGTCGAGTCGAGCGTGTTGATCGGCGGCAACCCAATCGCCAACAGCCTGAAGCTGGAATGGGTTGCCGACAACGTGGTGCGCATTCTGCCGCCCCAAGGCGGCTGGCAGAAGGGCGGCGCTTACGATGTTAGCCTGAACGACACCGCAAAGAGCGCCAAGGGCCTGGGCCTGGCGCGGCCCGCAGCCTTTGCCATTAGCACCATTGGCTTTTTGAGCGTGGCGCAAACTGTTCCCAGCGATAGCGCTGCCGATGTGGCTGCCGATAGCCCCATCACTTTGCTGTTTAACCGACCCGTTGTGCCGCTAACCACGGCGTCGCAGACGACGCTGACCAAACAAGCCGAGTTGCCAAACCCTCTCATCTTTGATCCGCCCATCAGCGGAAGCGGCGAGTGGCTGAACACCAGCATTTACGTGTTCCGGCCCAGCACCACACTGGCCGGTGGCACGGTTTACAAAGGCATGGTGATGGCGGGCCTAAAGGACACGACGGGCGCGGTGTTGCAAAACGATTACACGTGGACGTTTAGCGCGGCTGGGCCGGTGGCCAAGTTCAGCACGCCCAGCGAGGCCATGTTCGATGTGGACTTGCGCCAACCCATCTCGATTACGTTTAGCCAGAAGATGGACCGCGCGGCGACGGAGGCGGCCTTCAGCATGGAGCCGGC
>JAYTNY010000348.1:0-4556 GCA_043748055.1 Roseobacter sp. | reverse complement strand
CAAATCAAGATGGCACGCTGGACGAAACCGAAACGCTGGTGACCGATGTGCCATTCAATGGCCGGTCGCTGGGCCAAATTGATGTGGGGCCAGATGGGCGTTTGTACTTCGAGAGCAGCGGCGGTTCACCGAGCAACTCTGGCTACCTCTACAGCATGACGATTGATGGCAGCGAGAAACGCATCGTGGCGCATGGCCTCAAGAATAGCTATGGCTATGCGTGGAACCCACTAGGCGCGATGTTTACGACCGAGATCGGCGACAACATTGTGAATGCGCCATTGGATGAATTGAACCGTGTTGTGCCAGATGCGGACTATGGCTGGGATCAATGCTCGGCAGATTTGCAGGCGCAAGACCCATCGGCCCCAACCTGTGCTGCTGTGCAGAAGCCGGTGGCAACCTGGCCTGCGCATTCATCGCCCACGGGGCTGGCTTGGTTTGGGGATGGGTTGCTGGTGACGCTGTGGGGGCCGACTGATCCGCATGTGACCTGGGTGAACCCGACCACTGGCGAGCAAAAAGATTTTGCGCGTGGCCTGCAATATCCGATGGATGTGTTGCCTGTGGATGAAGCCAGTGTGCTGTTGCTGGACTACGCGGGCAAGATTTACCTCATCAGCAAACGCTGATGCGCGCTTACAATCCGCAACATGATTCGCATTACGCAAGCTAAATCCGCAAAACAATTGGCCGCCGCACGCGCGTTGCTACAAGCCTATGCCGATGTCTTGCCAGAGTTCACGCTGGCGGATGGCGTGTGTCCTTGATTCGACAAAATGGATGAGGAGCTCGTGCAGCTCCCTTGGGATTACATTGAGAGCAAACGCGGCGCGTTGTTGCTGGCTGCTGTGGATGGCGTAGCCGCAGGCTTGGTGGCGCTGCGCCAGTTTGCGCCCAACGCCTGCGAGATGCGCCGCCTGTATGTGCAACCTGTATTTCGCGGCAGCGGGGTGGGGCGGCGTTTGGTTCAACGGCTGATTGCGTGTGCGCGCGAATTGGATTTCACCTACATGCTATTCAACACCTTGCCCGCCATGCAGCACGCCCGCAAGCTGTATGATGACTTTGGCTTTTATGCGATTGAGCCTTATGATGCCCAGCCACACGAGGGTGTGTTGTATGGCTGTCTCAAATTAACGTGACTATGCGATTGCAAAAAATTAGCCGCGACTGCGGCCTGCCCGCCCACATGTTGGGCACAGCCCTAGATGTGGTGAAGGTGTTGAATTACCGGCCCGAATTATTCGGCCGCGCGTTTTCATCACTCACGCAGGTGTTGCTGCGCGGTGAGAGCGCCTGGGCCGTGGGCGAGCGCGAACTCTTCGCAGCCTACACCTCGCACTTAAACAAGTGCCCCTTCTGAGCGGGCACACACGGCGCGCAAGCGTCGGCAGCTCTCGGCGAGGCGCTGGTTCAGGCAGTATTTGCGGATTACGCGACCGCACCCATCGACGCGCGGCTCAAGGCCGCACTGGGCCTCATCAACAAGATGACGCTGACCCCCCACGAACTAAGCCAAGCCGATGTGGAAGCTGTGCGTGCAACGGGCGCGAGCGAGGCCATGATTGAAGAAGCCCTGCACATCTGCGCCGTCTTCAACATGATTGTGCGTGTGGCCGATTCGTTGGATTTTGAAGTGCCTGTGTTGGACGGTTATGGCGAAGCGGCTTTGCAACGCGGTTACGACCTGTAGTTGTAAGGTTTGTAAGGTTGGTAAGGTTCATCAAGTTAGTGAGGCTAACGAATCTTAGAACCTTAAAGACTTTATCAGCCTTATCAACTTGCGAACGTCATTTCGTGTTTAATGCCTAGCTATGAGCCAAGCAAGCCAAGAGTTTTACCCCGTAACAGTGGCTGGTGTGCAGCGCCAGCTTAAGTTGATGGAAGTCGCGCCGGGCGTGCGCATTGCTGTGTTGAATATTTTGGGCGATACCGAACTAGTACACGCCAGCGCCAAAGAACTGGCGAAGCTGCTGCCTGCTGGTAGCGAGTATCTCGTTACCGCCGAGGCCAAGAGCATTCCGCTGGCCTATGCGCTCTCGGTCGAATCGGGCTTGCCGTATGTTGTGTTGCGCAAAAGCTACAAGCCCTACATGGGCAATGCGCTGGAGGCCGAGACGCTTTCGATTACCACCGGCAAACCGCAAACGCTGTTCTTGGATGAGAAAGACCGTATTGCCATTCAAGGCAAGCGCGTTGTGCTGGTGGATGATGTCATCAGCACCGGCAGCACGCTGCAAGGGATGAAGCTCATCATGTCCAAAGCAGGCGCGGATGCTATCGCCAACCTCGCCATCTTTACCGAAGGCGACCGCGCCAAGTGGAAGAACGTGATTGCGCTGGGGCACTTGCCGGTGCTGCTGAGTTAAATGGCCAAGTTTTGAAGCAGAACTAGCTTCTCAAGAAAGCAGCCTGAGCGCAGTCGAAGGATGCGCTCTATGTCGAGCTTGGCTAACGAAGCTCGTCCGTGGCCGCATTCTTCGATGCGGCTCAGAAGCCGAGCGCTCAGGATGCTTTGCGTCCGATTTTCTGCCGATGCGTAACATCGGTTATTTGTTTATGGAATCGGCGTCACTGTCGCCGTCACAGATGGTGTTGCCGTTGCATTCCCGGTGCGGTTGCAGCCCACAATCACGTTGCGCGTAATCGTTAACTCGCTGCCATCCACACGCGTCACATACAGGCTGAAGACATAGTAACCGGGGTCGTTGACCGTGACCACATAGCCGCCGCGCGGCAGCGTGAGGCTTTGGCGTTTGCCCACCGCGCTTTGCGGGCTGACCGATGCCAAGTTCCCTGGTACGCAATCAAAGTCACCGTTCAAGTCCGAGGTGATCTCAAGCGCCAACGCGTTCACGCCATACATCTCATAATCCAATGAGGTGGTTTTGCTCTCACCGCCGTTGCCGAGCGCCACCTCGCCGATGCTGTTGCGTGGCGAGAAGCGCACGGTGGCGCTGTAAGGCGTCAACGTCCACGGTGCGGCGGTGGGCACCAGCCCCGGGTTGCCGCCCACAAACGAGACCACATCCCCGCGCACCCAGCCAAAGCCGCTGGAAGATTGCGGGAACGTGACCTGCCACCAGTCATATTCGTCGGTCTTGGTTTTGCCAATCACCGGCACGCTGACGCCGAAAGGCAACGTGCCCACAGTTTCGTAATCGGTGCTGGGGCCGCTACGCACAATGGTGTCGTTGGCAACGGCTTGCAAATAGGCTTTGGGGCTGGAGGTGGAAATCGGAATCGGTGTAGGCTCGCGCGAGGTGGGCGTGTTGGTGGCGGGGATGGGGGTGCGAGTTGGCGGTGTGGTGGGCGTAGGGGGTTGCGTCGCTGTGGGTTCTGCCGTGGGTGTGCTGACGGATGGGGCTTGCGATGTGGGTTCACTCGCGGTTGTTGTCGTTGGCTCTGGGCTGGTCAATGTGGCACTGGGTTCGGCAGCGGCTGTTGACACCTCACTTAGTGTGGGTGTGGATGCAAGCGCAGCCGTAGCCAGCACAGTGACCGTTGTCTTTGGAGAAGCGGCTGGCGTGCTGCCGCGCCCCACCACAATGCCTGCCACCGCCACCACTAAAGCCAGCCCCATCACCGCAATCAGCCCGCCAATCACCAATGGCCGCCGCGAGGGCGCTTCCACGCTTTTGCCCAACATGGCTCGGTCCAACGCCTGAATAAATTCGCCCGATGTCTGAAAACGCTTCTCCGGGTCTTTGGCGATGGCTTTGTTGACGAGCGCTTGAATAGCGTTGGAGAGTTCGGGCCGCACACCGGATATGGGCGGCGGCGCTTCGTTCACATGCTTGTATAAAACGGCCAGCGTGTTCTCGGCCTTAAACGGTGCGGTGCCGGTCAGCATTTCATACAGCACAATGCCCAGCGAATAAATGTCGCTGCGTTTGTCCGGAATCTTGCCCTGAATCTGCTCTGGCGACATGTACTCCGGCGTGCCAATCGTCTCCACGTTCTTGGTCAGCTTGGTGCCACCCTGCGTCATCACAATGCCAAAGTCGGTCAGCACAAATCGGCCATCACCCGCAATCATGATGTTGCTGGGCTTGATGTCTCGATGCACGAGGCCGCGCTTGTGCGCGTAATCTAACGCGCTGGCAATCTGCCGCGTAATCTGAATGGCTCGCGCCAGCGGCATCATCTCGTTTTTGATGATGAGCTGTTTGATCTCATCGTGCAGCGTGCCGCCCGAGAGATACTCCATGGCGATGTAGCGGTTGTTGTCCACTACACCCGTGTCATACACCTGCACCACGTGCGGGTGGCGCAGTGCCGCCGTAGCCTGTGCCTCGCGTTGAAAGCGCGCCACAAACTCCGGGTCCTGACTCATCTGCGCCGAGAGCACTTTGAGCGCGACCTCGCGGTTGCTCTTGGTGTTCTTGGCAAGATAAACAGTGCCCATGCCGCCGCTAGCAATGCGTTTGATGATCTGGTAATCGCCGAGGGTTTCTAGGTCTGCCATCAGCATCTCGCCAGCTTGTTCGCCACAAAACACGCCCGTTCGCGTCGTCCTTGCGCGCTCAGGGTTAATGCCGCCGTGTCTTGGC
>JAYTNY010000347.1:0-2560 GCA_043748055.1 Roseobacter sp. | reverse complement strand
ATGTCGTTGGCGGCCCCGCTAATTGGCGGTTTGTTGAGCAAGCAGGTGAAGGCGGGTGGCCTGGATGCCTCGGGCTTGGCGAGCATGTTGGGCAGCCAGAAGAGTCTGTTGGCCGCCGCCGCGCCGAAGGGTTTGGATGCGCTACTGGGTTTGGGGGATAGCGTGTCTAACGCTGCATCCAACGTGACTTCGGCGGCGCAAGGGGCCGTTGGCGCTGGCGCAAACATGGCGCGCAACGCAGGCAATGCAGGCAATGCAGGCGCAAATATCACCCGCAGCGCGGTGAACACGGCAACGGCCACAGCCAACACCGCCGCAGCCGGTGGCAGCTCGATGATGAAATGGCTGTTGCCATTGCTGGCGGTGCTGTTAGTTGGCTTCTTGGCTTGGCGCTTTCTGGGCGGCAGCGGCCCGGATTTGAAGCTGGCGGCTTGCACGCCGCTGACCGCGTTAGAGCAAAAAGTGAATACGGGCATGCCCGCGATCACTGCCGACACCAAAGTGAGCGATGTGAAGGCCTGGATGGCGACAATTAAGACCGGGCTGGACGCATTGACCACCGCCGGGAAAGCCGCTGGCGTGGACACCAGCGGGATTACAGGTGCTTACACTGCGCTTGAGACGGCCATCAACGCGGTGACGGGCGACACGCTGGGCACGGCTTCGGAGGCAATTAACACGGCGATCAACAGCTTTAAGAAGGTGCAGACCGACTTTAAGGGTGTGCTGGGTTGCAAATAGTGCGCAGGGTTTAACACGCACAAAAAACGCGCAGGCTTAACAGCTTGCGCGTTTTTTGTTTGATGGATTTCACGCGTCGCGCTTCATCGCATTCAGTCCACGATCCAACCGAAACAACCCTGCACCCGCTGCCGCGCACACAATCGTCTCGAAGATCGCATCTTCGTTGTAGCCCGCATCGCGCAGTCGTTCGATGTCGCCATCGGTGACTTTGTAGGCGTGTTGCAACACTTTGTCTACAAAGGCGCAGAGTAAGGTGGGCAAACCTTCCGAGCAATCGGGGTCGCTATCGTTTATGGCAGGGGCAGCGGCGCGCACAAAAATGGCGTGGCGCAACGAGGGGTCTAACACGCCGGGTGTCTCTAGCACCGAGCGCAGAATGTTGTGGCGATGGGATTCAAAACGGTTTGAATCTTGCTGCGATGCGACGGAAGGATTTTGACCTTGCGGCTCTGCCATGTGTTGGTGCAAAGAGTTTACTTGAGTTTGCTGAAGGCAAGGGCGAGCGGGCGCTTTGAGCGATTGGTCGCTGCGTGCTACATTCGCCCCGCGATGAACACACAACCCACTGACCGGCTCAATGGCTTTATTGAGCGCGTGCGCAAGTTTCGGGTCGAGCACCTTGATTTGCTTGAGCCTGAGCTTTTGCGCCACGACGTTGATTCGATTTTGCCCAAGCTGATGGACTTACGCGCGCTGGCTCGCGAGTTAGGTCTGTGGGGTCCGCAACTGCCCCGCGAACTGGGTGGGCAAGGATTTAGTTTGTACGAGACGCAACCCATCAGCGAAGAGCTGGGCCGTAGCCCGCTGGGCCACTTTGTGTGCAATATGAACGCGCCGGATGTGAGCAACATGGACTTGCTGATAGCGAATGCAACGCCGCAACAAAAAGAAAAGTTTTTGTTGCCAGTGGCGCGGGGCGAGCTGCGCAGTTGCTTTGCGATGACCGAACCCGACACACCCGGCAGCAACCCAACGATGCAAAGCACCACGGCGCGGCGCGAGGGTGACGAGTACGTCATCAACGGGCGCAAGTGGTTTATTACCGGGGCGGATGGGGCCAGCTTTGCGATTGTGTTGGCGACGACGGATGCCAACGCAGAAAAGCCGCACCGCCGCAGCAGCTTGTTTTTGGTGCCGTTTGGCACGCCGGGGTTTCGGCAGGTACGGCGCATCAAAATGATGGGTGAAGAAGGTGGCAACTGGCTGGCGCACAGCGAGCTTGAACTGAGCGAGGTGCGCGTGCCTGCCGAGAATTTGATCGGTGAAGAAGGGCGCGGGTTTGCGCTGGCGCAGGCGCGGCTGGGGCCAGCACGCTTGCACCACTGCATGCGTTGGCTGGGCAACATGCAGCGTGCGTTGGATTTAACCTGCCAGCGCGCCGCGACCCGCGAGATTGCGCCGGGTGTCGTGCTTGCTCACAAGCAGGCGGTGCAACACATGATCGCTGATTCGCGCATAGACATCGAGTGCGCTCGGCACCTCATCCAACAAACCTGCCAGGCCGTTGAAGCAAAGGGCTACAAAGAGGCGCGGGTGGAGATGAGCGTGATGAAGGCGTTTGTGCCGCAGGCGTTGGGCCGCGTGCTAGACCGCGCCATCCAAGTGCATGGCGCAATGGGCGTAAGCGACCTGACCCCGCTGGCCTTTTGGTTGCGCCACGAGCGCTGCTCACGGCTATATGACGGCCCGGACGAAGTACACAAGAGCCTGGTGGCGCGCGAGATGTTGAAGGGGTATGGGGTGGAGGTGAGTATTTAGCACGTGATGCGTCTTCCGTCTTGCGTTGGGTTAATTGTTGCCCAACGCAAGACGGAAG
>JAYTNY010000346.1:0-1677 GCA_043748055.1 Roseobacter sp. | reverse complement strand
GAAGAAACCGCCCAGACATTTCACGCCAAATTAGCCGATACCGGCGCAGGCCCATTTATGCGCACTGGCGATCTGGGCTTTATTCACGAGGGCAACTTGTGCATCACCGGTCGTATCAAAGACCTCATCATCATTCGCGGCTTAAACCATTACCCGCAAGACATTGAGCTAACCGTCACGAATTGCCATCCCGCGTTGCAAGGCAGCTTTAACGCCGCGTTCACTGTAGAGATCGCAGGCGAAGAAAAGCTCGTCGTCATCACCGAGCCAGACCGCACCCAACTGCGCAAGCTGAACCTGGCCGATGTGGTGAGCGCAGTGCGCGGCGCTGTCTCAGCGCAGCACGCCTTGCAACTGCACGCGCTGTGTTTGGTGCGGCCCACCACGCTGCCCAAAACCACCAGCGGCAAAGTGCAACGCCGCGCCACCCGCGCCGCTTTTCTCAATGCTGAGTTGAACGAGTTGGATGCATGGCGCGCCGATGCGCCACAAGTTATGCCCGCACCGAATGTAATCGAATCACCCAAGCCAACCCTTCAGCATCGCCCCGCCAGCGAGATCCAAAACTGGATGACGCGTTGGCTGGCGGCCAAGATGAAGCTGCCCGCGCACGCCATCGAACCCAACAAACCCTTTGCCGAATATGGGCTGGATTCGCTAACCGCCGCCGAAATGGCGCAGGCGCTCTCGGACTGGCTGAAGCCCGCCGCAGACCTAAAGCCCACCCTGGCCTGGGATTACCCGACGCTGGCGGTGTTGGCCGCGCACTTGGCTGCGCAGGTTGCAGCGCCGCCGCTGCCTAGTTTGCCCATTGCGCAACCCGTCGTTGCGGCTCACTTTGGCCCAAGCGGAGCACTCTCGTCGGAGCTGGCGCAAGAACTTGCCCAGCTCGAAAAGCTGCTCGGCTAACTCGCTTAATTTTTTGCCGTTTTGTCCTTTTTGCCCTCGTATGCCCTCGTATAAGGAATACATGTCTCAATCGTTTTCGGACGTAGTGCGCGATAACGCGCCCTCGCAACACCAATTGCTCAGCGCCATTCAACGCGCCCGCGCCAAGCTAGAAGATGCTGATCGCCGCAGCCACGAACCCATCGCCATTGTGGGCATGGGCTGCCGCTTTCCCGGCAATGCCAACTCGCCCGCCGCGTTCTGGCAACTGCTGCACGCCGGTGTGGATGGCATTTCCGAAGTGCCCACCGACCGTTGGGACGCGGACGCGGTGTATGACCCAGCCGCAGGCACACCCCACAAAATGAACACGCGTTGGGGTGGTTTTCTCTCGCACGTGGATCAGTTTGATGCAGCCTTTTTCGGCATCTCGGCCCGCGAGGCCCCTTACATAGACCCGCAGCAACGCCTGCTGCTGGAGGTGAGTTGGGAAGCGTTGGAAGACGCAGCCATTGCGCCCGAAACGTTGGCGGGCAGCCGCACTGGCGTGTTTGTTGGCATCAGCGGCAACGACTATGCGCGCCTGTTGGTCAACCACCCGGACGGCGCAGACGTATACACCGGCACTGGCAACGCCTTCAGCATTGCTGCTAATCGTTTGTCATACTTATTAGATTTGCGCGGGCCGAGCATGGCGATAGATACGGCGTGTTCGTCGTCACTGGTTGCGGCGCACCAGGCTTGCCAAAGTTTGCGCAGCGCCGAATGCGATCTGGCTTTGGTCGGCGG
>JAYTNY010000345.1:0-5540 GCA_043748055.1 Roseobacter sp. | reverse complement strand
CGGGGTGAGCCGTAGACCACTCCGCTTTGGGGGCGACGGTCACTTCCACAATTTTGTCCACCGTCTTCTCAACGGTAGTCTCTTTGATGACCTCTTTGGTCACTTCCACAACGACGGTCTCGATGACCCTCGGGGCTACGGCACCACCGGCGGGTGCACATGCAGCAAGCACCATACCGGTGATTGCCGCAAAGCCCAAGACTGAATACAGCTTGTTCTTTTGCATGAGTTCTCCTCCGAACTTAGAAATGGGAAATAGGAATTGAAATACACGAACTTTGCCTGTATGGCATTGGGGCCACGTTGTTATGGCAGGCACAGGTTTAACAGAGATTATCCACGACGCAGAATTGCATTGTCAAGCCAAATGGCTGAGAAAGGCCCCGGCAGAACGTGCTATGTACCTAAGTGTCGGTTGGACGTTTGAGGCGACAGACCCTAAAGGTCTCGGAGACCTTTAGGGTCTATATGCTCGCTAATCCCTTCCGCCTCGCTCACCAGCCGCTCCAGCTCATCAAAGCCCACCTGCCAGAAATTGGGGTCGTCAATGTCCACGCCCACCAGCTTCATCTGTTCGCGCGGGGCCAAACTGCCACCAGATTCCAGCAACGCGGTGTATTTGGGCACGAAAGAAGCCCCTTCCCGCTTATACATGCCATACAACGCCAGCACCAGCAGTTGCCCAAACGAATAGGCGTAGCAATAAAACGGCGTGTTCATAAAGTGCGGAATGTAGCTCCAGCCCCACTCGTAGCCCTTAGTTTGATTCACGGCCTCGCCGTAGTACGGCGCATTCGCCTCCAACCACAGTTGGCCGATCTGTTCGCCAGTCAGCCGACCCTTCGCCCGCGCGGCGTAAGCCAGTTCCTCGAAGCGGGTCAGCACGTTCTGCCGGAACACCGTGGCAAAGCTGTCCTCAATCTTGCCGCACAACAAGCCGAGCCGTTTGGCGGGCGTGTCCATGCGCTGCACCAACGCGTCAAAGGTCAACATCTCGGCAAACACGCTGGCGGTCTCGGCCACGGGCAAGCTCATGTAAAAGTTGAACAGGCTTTGCTTGCGGCTGAGATAAAAGTGAATGCCGTGACCCAACTCGTGTGCCACCGTCATGGCGTCTCGAATGTCATCGTTGTAGCTGCACAGGATGTACGGGTTGAAGGCCGGGGCCACGCCGCTGCAAAACGCGCCGCCACGTTTGCCGGGGCGCGGGTCGGCGTCAATCCAGTGCTCGTCGTAAAACCGGCGCGTAATTTGTTCAAACTGAGGCGAAAAGCGTTGCATCGAATCCAGAATAATCTCGCGCGCTTGCTCGTAGGTCATCTGTTCCTTCACATCAAACAGCGGCGCGTATTGGTCAAATAGCTCTAGCTTCTCCAGCTTTAATAGCTTGGCCTTCATCGCAAAGTAACGATGGGCCAGCCCGTAATTCTTTTCAATCACGCGCATCATGGTGTTCACGGTCTCGCCGTCAATCTCGTTGGCCATGTGGCGCGGCTGGGCCGGGTGTAAGTAGTTGCGCAGCCGATTGGTGACTAGGTGATCCTGAAAGCGCGTGTCGTAGATAAACGACAACACCGGGCTATTAGATTCCAATGTGCCAAACAAGCTCTGCCAGGCGCGTTGGCGCAAACCTCTGTCTGGATGGCGCAGCAACACCAGCACTTCGCTCTGGCTCAAGCTCTTCTCTTCGCCGTCTATCTCCACCTTAAATTTGGTGGCCGCCGCAAATTCGGTGTGCAACTTTTGCCACGCGCTGATGCCGGTCATGTTCTTGTCGTTCATGATCTTCTCTTCGGCCTCGCTCAACGTGTGCGGCTTGCTCTTGCGCTCGTTGGCTAAGTAGTGCGCATACTTCGCCAGCTTTTTGTGGCCGATGAGTTTCTGGGCCTTCGCATCCGGCACCTCCAGCCACTCCAGATCAAAAAACAACAATTGGTTGCGCAGCGCGGTCATCAATTCCTCGGCCTGTTGCAGCAGGGCGCGGTGTTCGTTTTTGCTGGTGTCGGCGGCGTATGTTAGCCCAGCATAGCTTTGTATTTTGATGAGCGTGGTCTGCAAGGCCTCGGCCTCTTGCAAAGCCACCAACAAGTGCGCTGCCGTCGGCCCCTTCTTCACCGTGCCGCGATACTTTTGCTCGAAGGCCGCCACATCGGCTTTGGCCTGCGTCATAGCCTCGGCCAGGGCCGGGTCATCTATCGCCGTAAACAACGAGGCGCTAAGGTTCCAGGCAATGCCTGCCGCGCTTTTTGTTGGCGCTGGGGTGGGTGTGTCCATACGCGTATTGTGCCATGCGGTGTGTCGAGTAGAGGTGCCAGGCACCTATGGCTCCTGCAAAGTCGACAGAATTTGCCCAGCGACCGAAGTCGCGGCAACCCGAAGCAAAGCCGACCTACGTCGGCTAGAACCCAGTCGGCGAAGGCCGACTTCGCTTTACGATTCTGATCGCCGTTGCCGCGACTTCAGTCGCCAGGCAGGACTTTGCAGGAGCCATACCAGGCACCTAGTTACGCTCCTGTCGCTCATTTGCAGGTATAAACAACCCACTATGGGAATTGAACAACACCGCGACCGCGTAATTGGTCGCATCAAACAAACCATCTTGCAGAGTGGCGTGAATATTTCTGCTATCCCCGTCGATCAGCAAGACCGACTAGTGAACAGCATTGGCGATGGCATGCTGTTTGAGTTCGACGCCATCTTGGACGCAATGGGCGCAGCAGAAGCCACAAGCCAAACCGCAGCCCAATCAACTACACCCGCCGCATTGGCAACCAGCGAGACCCACGAAGAGCAAGTGCTATGGGAGGGCCGCCCGTTTCTCTCACTCACCGAGCGCTACGTGGTAACCACCGACCGCATCCGCCTGTTCAGCGGCCTACTGAGCAAAGGTGTGGAGAACATTGAACTGGTGCGGCTGCAAGATGTGGACTACACCCAGGGCCTAAGCGAACGCGTGCTGGGCATTGGCGATATTGCCCTGCGCAGCGCCGACGCCAGCGAACCCGTGACGACGATGAACAACGTGAAAGACCCGGAGCAGGTCTCGCAAATGATTCGCAAGGCCTGGTTGGATGCGCGCAAGCGCTACGGCGTGCGCTTCCGCGAAGAGATGTAGTCATACTGGATTCCAGGCTTCAGCCGGTTAGCAACGCTTGCATAAGCCACGTAACCGGCTGAAGCCTGGAATCCATCTACCTCTATCTTCATCATTTCGTCATTTCGTCATGTCCAACTTCAGTGCTTTAATGGCCTTGATGAATTCACGGTTCTTACTTGTTTCGACTGCGTTCGCAGTTGTGTTAGCTGCCTGCTCTTCCGGAGCACCGCCCATCGCCAGCGCCCCACGCCTGACGCCATTACCCACTTCGGATGGCAAACCCAAATTGATTGCGGGCGCATGCACCCACGCGGTGCCCGCTGGTTTGGAGGTGGATGTGAGCCTATTGTGTGGGCGCTTGCGCCTGCCCCAAAACACGCTGAAGCCCGATGAGCTGTGGGTGGAATTGCCTTACACCGTTGTAAAGCGCAGCAACGCAAACTCAACTTCTGCGCCTGTGCTTTATCTCGTAACCGGCGATGGCGGCAGCGCCCTCAGCGAGTTTGGCGCGACCTTTGAAGCGCTTAGTGCGTTGCACCTCGATCACGACCTCGTTTTTTACGAGCTGCGCGGCATGCCCCTGGCAACCCCGGCCTTAGACTGTGCGCCGTTTATGGGCGGTGTCAACATCGCCAAAGACAAGTCCTCGGTCGAGTTGCGCTTGCCGGAGGCTTACCGCCCCATTCAAGATGAATCGGTTGTGTTGCCGCATTGCGCGCAACAAATGCAAAAGGCTGGCATAGACCTGGCCCAATACGACACCGAAGCCCATGCCCAGGATGTAGTAGCTTTAATGCATGCGTTAGGCTATGAGCAGTACAACATTTACGCCGCATCCTATGGCACGCGCATTGCGCTGGAGCTGATGCGCCAGAAGGCGCAAGGGCTGCGCGCAGTGGTGCTGGATTCGCCCATCTCGCCCAGCGTGCGCGTATACGAGACCACGCGCACCAGCGCACGCTACGAGGTAGCCATGGGCTTGCTGGCCCAGTGCGCCACCGATATCGCCTGCGAGACGGCCTTCCCGCGCTTAACCGAGCGCTACCCACGCCTCATCAAACGACTGAACGAAATGCCATTGGCGCTGGGCCTCAGCAACCAGCCCACGTTTAGCGGCAAAGATTTGATGCGCTTCATGCTCACGCATGCCGAATCACGCTTGGCCCCCTATTTGCCGTTCATCCTGCACGAGCTGGACCGCCGGGAACCCCAAACGCGCACACTGATTGCGATGTTGCAAGGTACATTGCCTGCGGCGCCCGAATCCGAACCCACAACGCTGCCACTGGCCGATGTGCGCACACGCGCAGCCAGGTTGGCCTCCGATTGCCGCGACGAAAAGCCGTTTAACGATTTTGAGGCGACGCAGACCGTGAATAAAGCCGCAGGGTTGCCACAAGACCTGGGGCAAGCCGAAGCCGCGCAAGCCAAGTTGTTGTGGGCCGATTGCACACTCTTCCCTACTGGCAATGCCTCGCCACGCCAAAGCGACCCGGTGCAGAGCGATATTCCGGCGCTGGTGTACCAGGGTTTGCTGGATGTGAACACGCCGCCCAGTTGGGCCGCCTACACCACGCGCACCCTCAGCAAACATTTTTATTTTGAGTTTCCCGCGCAGCAACACGTGGTCATCCGCCAGCCCACCAGCTTGCAAACCGGCTGCGCCTCCCAAATGGCAATTAGTTTTTTTGATGCGCCAGATCGCAAACCTGCTTCTGGCTGCATCCAGCCCAGCTATGGCTTTGCGTTCGTCATCGAAGGCAATGACCCGGCGATTGTGGCGGTGAACCTAAGCAGGGTTGCGCACTGATTACACGGGGTCGGAGATAGATAGGATTACAGGATTTAATCCTGTGAAATCCTGTCAAAAGACCTAATAGACAAGTCAAATAAAAGCGGCATGAACTTCAGAATAGGCAAGCTCGCGTAAGAGGGCGGAAGGAAAGGTGTTCGACACGAGAGGGTGTTCGACAGCATCGGCGACAAGGGTGAGCTTGTTGAAGGTATGACCGTGACACACATGCTGGCGAGCATGCTTCCAGACATGCTCTTGGGGATTGGTGTCCGGTGAGCCAGCCGGAAACCACATGACCTCCAAACGTGGATTGGCCGCGAGCACCGCTTTGACGGCATCGCCTCGGTGATGCGGCGCGCGATCCCATAGCAGCAAGATCAGTTGATCCGGATGAGCTTGCAAGACCAGATTGAGATACATGGCCGTTGTGTCGCTGTTCATGATTTGACTGCGCATGATGAGTTCTTTGCCGGTGAGCAAGTTCAGTGATCCGCACAAATGGGTGCAATCCCGGTTCGTATCCACCCGCACGGCCGGGGTGTGTCCACGCGGTGCCCAGACATATTTGTGGCTGGCTTGCAGATAGATGCTGGCTTCATCTTCAGCCAAGATCACAGTCGCTTCAGGTCATTGGGCCACGTCCATCAG
>JAYTNY010000344.1:0-4604 GCA_043748055.1 Roseobacter sp. | reverse complement strand
GCCGTGCCGCCTTCCAGCACCGCCACCACGCTGTTGGTTGTCCCCAGGTCAATGCCTACAATCTTTCCCATGTCTGTTTCTCCTTCTGTCGAACTATTGCCAATTGGCTATTAACCAATAGCCAATAACCAATTGCCAATCACTTTGTTTGTGGTCAAGATTAGTTTTGAGACATTCGAGATTCGTAAGCGCGGCGTTAGCGTTTTGTTGGAGGGCGAACTCCTTCGTTTCTCCCTGCTGCCTTCACACGGCCTCCGCAATTTGGTGGCACACTTTTTTTCGCAACCACACGCAACACAAATCAGGTTTCAAGTTTGATTTCAAGTTGCGCAAGACATTCAAGGTTGCAAATGGAGCAATAAAAAAATCATGTTTTTCTTAACGACGATCCTCGGTGTGTTCTTTGTGTTCTGGCTGGCGCGCATGGCCTTTGGGCGCGGGCATTGGGGCGGCTCGTGGCGTGGCATGTGGGGAGGTGGCCCGTGGAACAACGACGCGAACGCCAACCCGCCCAACCCAAACAACGGCCAAGTGCCGCCCTGGGTGGAGGAATGGCATCGCAAGCTGCACGCGCAGGCGGATGCGCCTGTATCGGCTCAGCCACAGCCGGTGGATGATAAGACGACCGTCATCTGAAAGCGAAAATGGGAGGTCGAGTCTTTAGAGACTGTCAAGAGGACTTCTTCATTGAAGAAGCGAGCCCCAAACTCTTTGTTTGGGGCTTTGCCGACCTGGTTTCGGTACGTATGCCAGGCCATCGTCGACCCTTGCGCGGCAAGCATCTATGTATTCCTTCGTGTAGCTTTTCATTTACAGCTACAGCGATGATGAAAAGCCTACGCTCAGCTGTTTGTCGAACTTGAGAATGATCCGTTCCAAAATGCTCTGGGTTGGGTTAAAGCGCGTTGGATCAGGGTTCTCCAACCCGGTCAGATCCAAAAACACATCTCGCACGCGGCGCGGCCCCGCCAACACCGAGCGTTGCGCCACCATCACGCCGTCTGCATCATGCTCTACATTCCATTTGATGAGCGCGATGTCGCCGCCGTCGATCTCGATGCCGGTGATCTCATGGGGCGCAACGCCGCTGCCATCGTTAAAGAAGGGTGGGGTGCCGGGTTCTGGGAAGTAGGGCCGATGGGTGTGGCCCATGATCAGGGGTTGCTGGTTGGCAATCACCCACGCTTCGATCTCAGCCTCCACCTTGTCGCCTTTGTGCGTGTTTTGTGCGGCGCTGGTGGGGTCTTTAACCCCCAGCAATTGCAGATAGCGCCAAAAGGTACTCACAAAAAATTTGCCCAGCCACCACAGACGGTCGTTTAGTAAATCGCCCTGGTGGCCGTGGACCAAAAACAACGCATCACCTGTAGTGTAGCGTAGGCGAATGCCCTCGTGGATGAGGATGCCTTCAAACAATTGCTCTTGTTTATTCGTGATGCTGTCTACAAAGCGAAACAGCGTCTTGCGCACCTCGTTGGGCAGCTTGCGGATGATGTCGTGGTTGCCAAAAATTAAGTGTAGCCGCCCGCGCTGATGAAACTCGCGCATCACTAGAAACACCTCTTTATGCGCCCGCAAGATGTCATCGAAGTTGCTGTTCTCGGTCAGCTCATCGCCATCGCCTAGTTCGATGTAGGTGAAGCCCTCGCGCAAATAATGATTAAGCGCGTGAACAAATAAGGGCTTGTTCTGTGCAAAATCATCGGCCCGGCTGTTGTCGCCTCGGTGCAAATCGCTAAAGATGATGATGCGCGAGACATCATCAAACGGAATCTCGGTAGCGCTGCGCAACACTTCGGAGAGGCGTGAGCTGATGGACATGAATGCTTACAGTTTCAATGCGGCAGGCGGTTCGGTCAATGTCTAGCTCGACGGAGTGCATTTTGCAAAAGGGGCAAACTTTGTCTCGCAGTCGATTTTCGCAGGGGCGCAGCATTGCTGCGCCCCTACCATGGCCTTTCGCAAGGCGTCTGCCCCTAATAAAAAATGTACCTCCCGACGAGGCTACGCTGCTGCCCAACGCTTCGGCTCTTTCAAGATGTGCGAGAGCGTCTTCAGCGGCACCTGACATTCGATGCGCCCTGCCGCCCACGGGCCAACTTGATATGGGTCGTACGAGATCAACAAACCTTTGTTGATATTGATGTTCCAGTTTACGTAGTTCAAGTCTTTGGGTTGCGCACCAATTGGGAAGTCCAGCTTCTTTTGCTTACGCAGCAGGCTGGTGCAGTAATTGGCAACGGTTCGTAAGTAACCACTCTTGGGCTTGAACACATCGTCCAGCACCAACGCCTTGCCGTTGCGCACATCCCAGTTGAGCACGCGCGAGGCATACGAGGGATGCGCCATGCCTGCCAGATACGCCGACACGCCAAAGCGAACGCTGATGTATTCGCTGTCCGAGCGCAGCACGTCGTAGGTCATTTCCAACCCGCTGGATTGATCGGCCACAGGTGGGCTGAGCGACTCTTTGAACGCGGCCACGTTTTCAGTGGCAATCTTTTCGGCAGTCTGATTAAAGCTCACCGACGCTGCATCGCTGCTTTCGAGATACGGGTAATCCACGTTGATCTCATACTTCTGCCCATCGTTTTTCTCGCTGATGGTTTTGTATTTGAGGGGAATAACGGCGTTGGCTGTGTTTGCAAATGTGAAGGTGGTGGGGGTAGCGATCAGGTTTGCGGCGGCGCAGGCGGCGATGAGGGCGATACGAATCGCGGTAAGTTTGTAGCTTGCCATGCGTTGCAAGTTACCACAGCGAAGACGACGAGTACTGTACGTTTGAACGCTGATTATTGCGCGTCATAAAAGCCAAGCTCGGCATAGACATGCGTTAGGTGCCACGCACCTCCGAGGTGCGTGGCACCTTGCGTTACGTAGCTCTGCTCAGGATGCTCCCTTGAGGTATTCACGTATCTCCGCTAGCACTTTCTCATAACTCACCGTCCCCAAATCCGTCGTGTCCACCTCAATCAACAGCCCCGGCACAGCCAATGCCTGCAAGGCCTCGCGAGGTTTCGCGGGCGTGGGGTTTGTAACAGGCTCGCTATCCGCATGGCCCGGATGGCGGACGCGAGCTTGAAAGCGTTGCCGCCGTGTAATCTCCTCGGTGTGGCACAACACCTGAATACAGCGCGCATTCGTCTTCGCCAGCAGTTCGTTAATCCGCGGGGATGCCAACTCCGCCTTGAAATTACTCTCGATGATGCACGAGACGCCCGCGTTCAACTGCGCCGCCATCGCGTAATACAAAATCTCGATGGTGCCTTCGCCCAGTTGCCGCGAGCGTTCGCGCGTGCTCCAGCCCAGCGTATCAAACAAAATCTCTTTGATGTCGTCTTTGTGAAACGCGGGCCATTGCAACTGCCGGGCCAGCCATTGCGCCAGCGTGGTTTTGCCGGTGGCGGGCCAGCCGTTGATGAGGAGGAGGGTGAGATTCGGCACAAGCTGCATTAGGCTGTTGCCGCAGTGCGCCTACGCGTCGCGCTAAAAATTCGATGCGCGGCCTCTGGTAATTCGAGCATGACGAAGTAGCCTGCCGGATACAAGTAATCTTCGCCAGATTCATCTACAACACGAAAATAGTTTTCCTTTTCTGCAGTCGTATCTGGCAACACGCGATAAATTTTGCGGATGACCAGATCATCACAGCCCTTGTTCTTGATGCACAGTGCGAATCGAGGTGTGGTCTTGGTTCTTGTCTGGTTCATTGCCATGTTTAATCCAAAAATCGCTTGATCTTCATCCGTCTTTTACCGATACCGTGTGCCTCATACCAATGCAATTCGGCGAAGCGATAATTGCTGTTTAGCAGCTTGACCGTTGCATTTCCTTTCATTTTGCGCCAGTGGCCTGCGCCATACTGTTTGCGTAATGAGGCCAATTCGCGAATGCCACTTCCTCTGGCAATGACTTCGGTATTGGTAATGTCGCCGACAATTTCAAAAGGCATTGTTGAACTTTTGATATTTTACGCATTACAGAAGAGTTGTGCGCGAGGCAATCGCCATCAAGTACAGACACAAGAAGCCCCCACCACCTTGATACCCCACGATTCTTTCAAGATTCAGAAGATGTAGCCCCGCATCGTGAAACATCATCTCCACCTCGTTGCGTGAGTAAGCGTTGTGAATGACTTCGCCGCTACGGGTGGTGCGTGGTGCTCTCTTTGGGTCGCTTGGCAAATATTCCTGAAACGAAAACATGGCCACTCCCTGCTTGCTCAACAAACCAGACAGGCATTTAAGTAGATCGGGTGGATGTTTGAGAAATTCGCTGAACCCCAATCCGACGATCAAATCGAATTCAGGGTTGAGGTGAGGCCTGATCGGCTCATTGAGATCATGAACAATCAGCTTGTCATACACGCCCGATTCTCTGGCTTGCTCAATCATCCGAGGTGTTACATCAACCCCAACAATCTCCGCTTGTGGAAATCGGTGCCGAAGAATTTTGCCGAGCAAGCCATTGGCACAGGCCAAGTCTGCAATGCGCGCAGGCTGAACCTTCATATGGATGGGCAGATTCGCCCCCAACCACTGCGGACCTGCATACAACGAACGCTCCGCTACTTCCGAATACGTTTCTGCAATCGGGTCATAAAG
>JAYTNY010000343.1:0-20910 GCA_043748055.1 Roseobacter sp. | reverse complement strand
CGAGACTAAACCCCGGAGGTTTTTTTTCGTCATGCCCGCGTAAACACCAAACACACCCAATCCAGCATTTGCTTTTGCTCGATGAGGTGTAGACCTGCGGCACTGGCCGCCGCAATCACATCCTCGGCCTGCGTATCCAAAATCCCCGAAAAGATGAAGAGCTGGCCCCGTTCGGCCAAGCCGCTGCCCAACATTTTGCGGATGACGCCTGCCAGAATGTTGGCGACGACCAAGTCGTAGGTCTCGCTCGTCGAATCAAACGAGCCTTTCTCGATTCGCACTCGGTCTGATACACCGTTCAGTTGGGCGTTTTCGCGCCCGGCATCCACGCTCTCGTCCTCAATATCTACGCCCAGCAATTCGCGCGCACCCAGCTTGGCGGCCAGCACAGTCAGAATGGCGCTGCCGCTGCCCACATCTAGCACGCGCATGTTGGGCACCACGCGTTCTTCTAAAGCGGCGGCGCAGAGTTGCGTTGTGGGGTGCAAGCCGGTGCCAAAGGCCATGCCGGGGTCGAGGGAAAGTTCGATGTCATCGGGCCGAATCTCAACGTCGGCTCGGTCAATCCACGAGGGCCGAATCAACACGCGCTTGCCGATGCGCAACGGCTTAAAGTTGACCTTCCAGGCATCAGCCCAATCGCTTTGTTGCACGTCTTTGTAAGTAGGCGCGGGGATGGGCTGGATCATGCCGAGATAGGCCAGCGCCTGTTCCACTTCCATGCGGCGGTCTTCCAGCGTCTCATCTTTGGGCAGGTAGGCCCGCACGATGACTGGGCCGCTGGAGATTTCATCCTCCCAGCGGTCGGCAGAGCGCTGCTCGTTGTTGAGTTGTTCCAGCGCCACACCACCTTCGACATACGGGAAGATGGCATCGCAGATGGCCTCGGCCAGTTCGGGCGTGGTTTCGAGCGAGAGTTCGAGCCAGGATTTATTCACTCGCACCCATTTCCTGTTTGATGATTGGCCCACCCACCACAAACGGCACCTCTACCGTTTGCAGCACTTGGCCGTTGCCCAAAATCTGCATCACGGCCAGCAAGGGTGTGCCTTTGTCTAAACGTGGTAGCCAGAGCGTGGGTGCGGGCTGGCGTTCCATGCTGGCTACCATGCTGCTTTGGCGCAGCAATTCGCCTGTTTTGTCGCCGGTTTGGCTCACAATCAGCACATCAAAGTCGGGGAATTCGCGGAAGGGCGTCATGGTCATCTCCACCGTCACGCGCGTGCCATCGGGCCAGGGCATAACGCGGTATGCCGCAATGCGCGCATCGCTAAGCGGGCGTGTCGGGAAGCGGCCTACGGGCTGTTCGTCGAAGAGTTGAATATTGTCGGGCATGATAAGAGGTGATTAGGGATTAGTGAATGGGGAATAGGGATGGGTGATGAGTAATTCACCCATCCCTATTCCCCATTCACATCTCTACGGTCAAACTAATTGGGCAATGGTCGCTGCCCAGCACATCGTCGTGGATTTCGGCGGAGACGATTTTGTCTTTGAGATCGGACGAGACGAAGAAGTAATCCAAACGCCAGCCGATGTTGCGGTCGCGGGCGCGGGTCACTTGATCCCACCAGGTGTATTTCACATCGGTGGGGTGCAGCAGGCGGAAGGTGTCAATGAGGCCAGCCGCAAAAAACTCGCCCATCACTTCGCGTTCGATAGGCATGAAGCCGCTCTTGTTGGCGTTCTCTTTGGGCCGGGCGATGTCTATCTCGGCATACGAGGTGTTCACATCGCCGGTGGCGATGACGGACTTGCCCTGCTTGCGATATTTGTCCACCACTTGCAGAAAGTAGCGATAGAACGCCAGCTTGTGCGTCACGTATTCTGGCCCGCGCCCGCCGTTGGGGAAGTAGATGTTGAACAGCACAAATTTCTCGTATTCGGTAATCACCGTGCGGCCATCGCTGTCGAACTGGGCATCGCCCAGGCCCACGACGGCATTGCTTGGCGCGGCCTTGCTATACGTCGCCACACCGCTGTAGCCCTTCTTCTCGGCGCTGGCAAAGTGCGAGGTGTAACCCGTTGGCTTCAGCAGCTTTTCGCTGAGCTGGTCGGGGTGGGCTTTGGTCTCTTGCACCGCCACCGCGTCTGCGCCGGTGTTGACCAACCAATCCAGAAAGCCTTTCTTCTCGGCAGCACGAATGCCGTTGACGTTCCACGAATACAGTTTGATGACGCTCATAGGTGGAATGATACGCGAGGTGATATTGGCCATAGCCAATAGCCAATGGATTGACGCATCCCTCATCCCGCATTACGCTGCAACTATGAATTTTGAAACCCTTGCCATACACGCGGGCCAAGAGCCTGATGCAACCTGGGGCGCCATCATGACGCCGATTTACCAGACCAGCACCTACGCCCAAAAGGAGATGGGCCAGCACCCCCTCGAATACGCCCGCACCGGCAACCCAACCCGCACAGCCCTGCAAGACTGCGTGGCCGCATTAGAAGGTGGCAAGCACGGCTTGGCCTTCGCCAGCGGCATGGCGACGATTGACACGGTGCTGCGCCTGCTCAAACCCGGCGATCATGTCCTCGCCAGCAACGATGTGTATGGCGGCACTTATCGCATCTTTAAGCGTGTGTATGCCGGCTATGGCATCAGTATGACCAACGTGGAGATGAGCGACTTGGATGCGGTGCAGGCAGCCCTGCAACCCAACACCAAGATGATTTGGGTGGAGACGCCGACGAACCCGATGCTCAAGGTTGCAGACATCGCGGCGATTGCGAATCTGCTCCCCTCTCCCGTTCGGACGGGGGAGGGGGAGGGGGTGGGGGCGCGTCCATTATTGATCGTGGACAACACCTTCGCCTCGCCGTATCTGCAAAAGCCGTTGCTGCTGGGAGCCGACCTTGTGTTGCACAGCGCCACCAAGTATTTAGGTGGTCACAGCGATGTGGTGAACGGCGTGCTGGTGTTAAACGACACCGAGATGTTTAAGCAGCTTAAGTTCTTACAAAACGCCATTGGCGCTGTGCCGGGGCCGCAAGATTGCTTCCTTGTGCTGCGCGGCCTGAAGACGCTGCATGTGCGCATGGACAGGCACTGCGCCAACGCCATGAAGATTGCGACCTGGCTGGAGCTGCATGCGCAGGTGGAGCAGGTCATTTACCCCGGCCTCAAGTCCCATCCCAACCACGAGACGGCCAAGCAGCAAATGACCTGCGGCTTTGGTGGCATGATCTCGTTCATCCCCAAGGGAGGCGCGGCGGCAGCTAAGCGCATTGTGGAAAGCACCAAGCTGTTTACTCTGGCTGAGTCGCTGGGCGGTGTCGAGAGCCTCATCGAAGTGCCCGCAGGCATGACCCACATGAGCGTGGCTGGCTCGCCGCTGGAAGTGAACCCAGCGCTAATTCGGCTGAGCGTGGGGATTGAGAACGTGGAGGATTTGATTGCGGATTTGGATGCGGCGTTGAAGTCTGGTACGTAGCGCATCTTGAACACAAGAGAGAGGGGAACTGCGGCTCCCTCCCTCGTAAATTCTGATTTACGGGGGAGGGCTGGGGAGGGGGCTGCTTTATTTGGTTTTCTCGTGCCGCACCGATTTGCCTCGCAACGTCGCCACCCACGCCATCACATACCCTGCCGCATCGCTCTTGAGCAGCCACATCACATCAAAATACACAAACGCGCCCAGCCCAATCGCCAGCAGTGCCCACACTGGGCCATCGCCTCGCACAGCCAGCCACACCCAAATGCCCAATGCCATGATGGCGCTGGCGATTGCGCTTTTGCCCAACTCCATCGCCACGCCACGCACGCGCAGTTCTGGCGTGCGGCGGGCCAGCAACACAAACAGGGCTAGGGTTTCCAACGCCGTCGCTATCGAAAGCGCCAAAGCCAAACCGCCGAACGGCAGCAGCCCCATCCACCCAAACAGCGCCGCCAACCCAAAGCTAAGCGGCACGTTAATGACCATGCTGGCGACGCTGAGCATTGCCGGGGTGCGGCTGTCCTTCGCGGCATAGAACGCGCGCGTCACCAGCTCCAGCGCGGCGTGCGCTACCAGGCCGGTTGCAAACCAACTCAGCGCCCAGGCTACTTGTTGGGTTTGGGTTGAGGTGAACTGGCCGCGCTGAAACAACAATGAAATTAAAGGCTTGCCCAGCAGCGCCAAGCCCACTGCGGCGGGCAAGCTGAGCGTGATGATGACGTTGAGCGCCCGCGACAGCGCCGAGGCGAACTGCGCCTGTTCACCTTTGGCCGCGTGCGCGCTGATGGCTGGGAACAGGACCGTGCCAATCGCTTGTCCAATCACCGCCTGCGGCAACACCATGATGGCCCAGCCATCACTCAGCGCCGAAGGTGCGCCATCGCCCATGCCGGAGGCCAGATACGCCGTGACCAATTTGTTAATGCGCACCGCACCCAGCCCAAGCATGCGTTGCGGCATGGCGCGCAGAATTTGGCGGAGGTCGGTGATTAGGGATTGGGGATTAGGGATTGGGGATTGATGCTGAATCCCTAATCCCCAATCCCTAACCCCCAATCTTCTGAGCGCCGGAAGCTGCACGCCCAAGTGCAACACCGCGCCCACCACAGCCCCCATCGCCACGCCCTGGATGCCCCAGCCTGCTAAGGCTGTTGCGCCAAAGATGAGGCCAAGTTGATACAGCGCAGGCGCAAGGGCGGGTGTGAGGAACGAGCCATTGCTTTGCAGCAGCCCCATCAGCAAACCGCTGACGCTAAAAATAACGGTGCTGGTAAGCATGATGCGCATGAGCGCGGCGGTGAGCGCGGCTTTATCTGGCGCAAAGCCGGGGGCCACGATTGTGCGCACCAGCGGCAACGCAAACAACGCGGCCAGCAACGCAAAACCTAACACGACGAGAAAGACAATGCCTGCCACGCGCTTGGCCAGTGCCCATGCCAGCGCATGTTCATCTTTGGCTAGGCGTGCGGTGTATGCGGGGATAAATGCGCTGGCGAGTGCGCCGCCGGCCAGCAGCATAAACAGCGTGTCGGGGATTTCGAAGGCGCTCCAAAACGCATCGGTGTCGAAGCTGGGGAAGCGCGCCCGCACCAGCAGGCGTGCACCAAAGCCAGCCAAGTTGCTGAGGATGTATGCGAAAGCTACAAGGGCGACATTTTTGCCGATGTTGCGGGCGGTGTTGCGCGTTGGGGGTTGGCGTGCAGTCATGCGGGGCGCATCATAGCGTGAGCGATTGCATGACATGCTGTGCATTCTCTGCCTTCTCTTGAACACGCGCTGGGTTTCGATCAATAGCCCAGCGCACCAGATCAAATGCTTTCAATAATCGTAGGCTATCCAACTCAACGCGCACGTCGGCAAATCTATTGGCAGATAAGCCGTAGCCCGACGTGAACGCCTGCAACCGCGACTCCTGAAAATTGTCTTGTTGCATCATGCACAGCAATTCGTAATGCGGCACCAGGTGCGCTTCTGCGCAACCCCAGTCCAGCAACACAATGTGGCCTGCTTCATCCACAATAGTGTTGCGTGGCGAGAGATCGCCGTGATTGAGGGCGAAGATAACGTGCTGACTTTCCAACAACTCAAAGCGATGGCGAATCGCTTCGGTTTGGCTGCGCTCATATACACCTTCATGCAGCAACTCCGCACAGCTTAACGTGGCACCCAATGACTGGAACACCGCATCGGCTGCACTCAACTTGTCTTGCGCCAGCAAATACCAATCGGCAGGGTTATTCTCAGAAGTCATCATGCCAGTCGCAATCCTCTGGCATTAATTTCCGCATAAAACCCGGCGTTCTGGGCTAACCGCTGCGCATGTTGCTCCGGGCTTTGCAGCATCAACTCAATAGACAAGCGATCTTTGCTACGCGTTAGTGGTCGCCATAGTTTGCGAATGGCAAGTGCCTCGCGCAAGCTACTTTGGTGCAACGGCTTGATTACCAACAAGTCCACATCACTGTGTTCGGTGGGCTCCCCGTAGGCATAGGAACCAAACAAAATAATCTGCTCCGGCTCAAATTCTTCTAGCAACACTTGCAAGTAAGGGGCCAGTCGATCAGCAATTTTGCTCACCGGCTTAGTGGCATCTTTAAGCGCAGAAAAGTTTAGCGTGGACATCGCAAAAGATTTTAGCATCGCGCCTCATGCCGATGTTTTCATCCCCGCCAGCCGCTGTACAATTTCCATTAGCTTGGCCTTCCACTGATCCGGTGTGCCGCTGCGGCTGTAAACAACTTGCGTCCGCCCAATTACGCAATCCTCGCCCAACAAGCGCTCCAGCCGTGTGCGGTTCATTTGCTCAATCGCGCTCGCCCGAATCGTAAATCGGTTGCCATCGGTGGTGATGGATTGCGCGCCCAGCTCCGCCGCCGCCAACTTGAGCCGAACCTGATACGTTAAGTTTTTCGCCGGCTGCGGCAGCTTGCCAAAGCGGTCGTCCAACTCGTCCTCGAAGGCGCGAATCTGCTCCTCGTTCTCCAAACTCGCCACCCGCCGGTAAAGCTGAATGCGCAGCGTGTCCTCTTGGATATAGCTTTCGGGCAAGCCCACGCTCAACGGCAAATCCAACACCACGGCTTTCTTCTCTTCTTCGGGCAGCGGCGTGCCGTCGCGCATGGCACGCAAGGTGCTCACCTCGCGGCTCAATAATCTTGTGTAGAGGTCGAACCCAACAGCGCTAATCTGCCCGCTCTGCTTCGGCCCCAGCAAATCGCCGCTGCCGCGCAGCTCAAGATCGCGCATAGCAATGGCATAGCCTGCGCCAATCCCGCTCACCTCGCGCAGCGTTTCCAAGCGCTGGCGGGCGTCCTCGGTCATGCGGCTGCGCCTGTCGTGAAAGAAATAGGCGTAGGCCTGCACCGTGCTGCGGCCCACCCGCCCGCGCAGTTGGTGCAACTCGGCCAGCCCAAAATGGTCGGCGTTGTCCACAATGATGGTGTTTGCATTCGGTATGTCTAAGCCGCTCTCGATAATATTGGTGCTGAGCAAAATATCGATCTGCTCGTCCGCAAAACGCGTCATGATGCGCGCCAACTCGCGCTCGTCCATCTGCCCATGCGCCACCGCCATCACCGCATCGGGGATCAAGCGCCGCAACTTCTGCGCTACTAACTCGATTGAGTTAATCCGATTGTGGACGAAGAAAATCTGCCCGCTTCTGTCTAGCTCACGCCGTATGGATTGCTGCACCACCACGTCATCCCACTGGCCTACGAAGCTAATAATGGGCAACCGCTCGGCGGGCGGCGTTTCTATTTTGCTGATGTCGCGGATGCCACTTAGCCCCATGTAAAGCGTGCGCGGGATCGGCGTCGCGGTCAGCGTCAGCACATCCACCTCGGCTCGCAGCTTCTTCAAGCGCTCTTTGGCCTTCAGCCCAAAGCGCTGCTCCTCGTCAATAATCAGCAGCCCCAGGTCCTTGAACTTTACGCTTTCTGCTACTAAGCCATGTGTGCCGATCACAATATCCACCTTGCCCTCACGCAACCCTTCTAACACTTCCTTCTTTTCTTTCGCCGTGCGAAACCGCGAGAGCATTTCTATCGTGATGGGGTACGACCCCATCCGCCGCAAAAACGTGTTCCAGTGTTGCTGCGCCAAAATCGTGGTCGGCACCAACACGGCCACCTGCTTCTGATCTTGGATGGCCTTAAACGCCGCCCGCAACGCCACCTCGGTTTTACCAAAGCCCACATCGCCAACGACCAAGCGATCCATCGGCGTGGCCTTCTCCATGTCGACCTTCACCGCCGCAATTGTCGTCAGTTGGTCATCGGTCTCCACATACGGAAAGCTGCTTTCAAGCTCGTATTGCCAGGCCGTGTCTTTGCTAAATGAGTAGCCCTGCGCCAACTCGCGCGTGGCATACAACTTCAACATCTCGCGGGCTGTGTCTGCCGCAGCGCCCTTCGCTTTTTGCTTCGTCGTCACCCATGTGCCGCTGCCCAGCTTGTCCAGCTCGGGCCGCGCATCGTCGCCACCAATGAACCTAGAGACGCGGTCGAGTTGATGCAGCGGCACATACAGCCGATCGGCATCCCTAAACTCCAGCAGCAAATATTCGCGCTCGCCTTCCACGGCTTCAACCGCCGTGCCGGTGTTCACCGTCAGCTTCATCAGCCCACGGAAAATGCCGATGCCATAGTCCTCGTGCACCACCGCGTCGCCAATCTTCCAATCCGCAAACGCCCGCTCCGGCGCACTCTTGCGCGCCTTGCCGCGCATAAAACTTTCGGGCTTTACATAGCCAAAGATTTCGGCATCGGTGAGGACGCAGAGGGACGTTTGGAGGTTTGAAGGTTTGAAGGTTTGAAGGTTTGAAAGTTGGGAGGTTTGCGTGTCTGATCCAACCTTCAAACCTTCAAACGCAAACATCAGGCCCTCCGGTAGCGCACCCACCACAAAGTTCAGCTTGCCTTGGGGCGGCGCGCTTAGGGTTGATTGGGCGGCGAGCGAGCTGTGCTTCTCGCTCCACACCTCGGCCAGCCGCGCAGCTTGCCGAGAAGTCACCACCGTCGTCGTTTGTCTCAGCTTCGGAGCCGCATCGTCCGTCGTCTGCCCTTGCAAGTACTCCATCAACGGCAAAAGCTGCCCCGCAAAGTGCGGCGCTGGCGAGAACTGCGCGGCAAATGGGTGATTGGTCAGCGCCGCATCGTCTAAATCTTGGCCCAGGGTGATGGCGTACTGCTCGCGCTTCTGCTCAATAAATTCATTCCAGCTTAAATAGGGCTGGCCTGCTTCAGCTAAATCCTGCTCATCCAAAAAGACCAAACCCGCCGCTTCGTCATCGCTCGCGTCAACATCTTCCGCGCTGCTGCCGGTGGTGCGCGCCATCGTGTCGCGCTCGCGCTCAGCCTTCTCCTCCAGCCCACGCCAAGCCTCGCTCAGCTCATCCTCGTCATCAATTACAAGCAACGCCCCACCGCTCAAGTATTCGATGAGGGATGAAGGATGAGGGATGAGGGATGAGTTCTCATCATTCGTCATTCGCCGCTCGTCACTCGTCACTTCCAACGGTGTCACGCTCACCGCCTCCACCTGTGCGCCGCTGCGTTGCGTGCCAGGGTCAAAATAACGCAGGCTGTCAATCGTGTTGCCAAACAGTTCAATGCGCACCGGCAACGCATGCGCGGGCGACCACACATCAATAATGCCGCCGCGTCGGCTAAACGCACCGATGCGTTCCACCACTTGTTCGCTCTCGTAACCTACGCTCACCCAATGCGCCACCATCTGCTCCAACTGCACGTCAGAGTCGCGCTTCAGCGTGCGCGTGTCACGCTTAAATTGCGCAATGGGCAGGGTGAGGTGCATTAGGGCGCGGGGGCTGGAGACAATGACTTTAGGCGCTGAGGCGACTTCGTAGGGGCTGGTCTCAGACCAGCCCCTACCGAGCAATGCAAGCGTTTGGCTGCGCTGCGCCACCCCCTCGCGCACCGGCGAGACCGTGTCGTAAAACGCGGTGTTGGGTTCGGTAAATCTCGTTGCCGCGCCATCGCCTAACAGGTCGTTCAGTGCATTCGTCATCGTGCGAGATGAATCTACCGATGAGGTGACATACACGATGGGCCTGCCCAATGCTCGCTGCAACGCCGCCACCACCAACGGCCTGGCTGCACGCGGCAAGCCCAGCCCGCGCCTCAGCGTTTGGCTGCGCACAGACTGCGCCAAAGATTCAAATTCGGCGGATTGGCGAATGAGGTGAACCAAGCCTTCGAGCGAGATAAGCGGTGCAGAAGGGTTGGATAAAACGGTGCTGGACACGGGTTGCTATTCTAGTCACTTGGCCGCTCTTTCAAATTTCTGTCGCGGCGTACCTCAGACCTGTCAGGCCTGCACACACCTCAAACTCAACAAGAGCTACCTAACTCAACGACGCCCGCTGCCGGTACTTACTAGGGCTAACCCCATACCGCGCCTTAAACTGCCGCGAGAGATAAAATGCCGATTCGAAGCCCACCTGCTCCGCAATTTGCTGAATCGTCATCGCCGAGAACTCCAGCAAATGCGCCGCCTGCTTTAAGCGCAGCCGCAGTGCGGTCTCGATGAGCGAGCTGCCCACCTGATCCTTAAACACGTGCGCCAGCCGCGAGGGCGAAAGCCCCACCCGTTGCGCAATCTCGCTCACCCGAATCGGTTGGGCGTAATGCTCGTGCAAATAGCGCAACGCTGCCTCCACGCGCTCATCCAATACCCGCTCGGCCTCGCGGGCGCGCTGTTGCGCCATCACAATTAAAATTTCTTCCAGTGCATTCGCCGCCAACTCCTCGCGCCAATGGCTTAGTTCATGGCTGCGCCGGTCGCTCAGCAGGCGCACAAAGGCGGTTTGGATGCGGTCTCGTGCAAGCGAATTCGCAATGTGTTGACGATGAATGTTGGGCGCAACTTCGGGCAGATGTAGCCATCCCAGCCAATGCGTGCGCGGTGTAAAGTGCGCCCAATAAAAATTCCAGGGTGCATCTTCGGCGGCGGTGCCGTAGTCGTGATAAGCACCTGGTGCCAATATCACCATATCGCCTATGCAGCAATTGAATGCAGGTGCATTTGCTTCGGCCGATGTGCGATACGTGCCTGTGCCACTTTGGGTAAAGGTCATCAGCCAATCGCGCGTGCCGTTGCTGCGCCTTGCAAAGTAGCCGTATGGCTGCACAAATTGATCAGCGTGGATGATGCCGGGCGGTGGCGAGGGCGAGTCGTCTGGCTCCTCGTTAGTAGCAGGATGATGCATGAGTTTAGCTGTGCATGATATTCAAAACAACTGTGTGCGCGGTAAACTTATGCACGAGTAAAAAGCCATTTACGCGTTTGTAGAGGCGTTGCACGCAACGCCTCTACAAACGTGCAATTAAGCGAGGTCATCCATGTTCAAGCCCGAATACAAACAGCAATTCGATCAAACCGGCTACGTCATCGCCCCCAACGTGTTCACCCCTGCAGAGGTGGAGTTTTACAAAACCCACTACACCACCATGCGCGAAAGCGGCAACGTGCCCGGCGATACCCACATCAGCAACCCAACCAGCACAGACCCGCTGCTGAAATACCCGCGCATGTTGCAAATGCACCGCTGGGACCAAGCCAGCCTGAACTGGATGCTGGATGCGCGCATCAACGAATTGCTCACCGGCATTTTGTCCGCCGAGCCATACGCCGTGCAGACCATGATTTACTTCAAGCCGCCCCAGGCACGCGGCCAGGCCTTGCACCAGGATAACTATTACCTGCGCGTGCAGCCTGGCACCTGTTGCGCGGCGTGGATGGCTTTGGATGACTGCGACGAAGAGAACGGCTGCTTGCAGGTGGTGCCTGGTAGCCACAACTGGCCGGTGCTTTGCACCACCAAAGCCGACACCACGCAGAGTTTCTCGGATGTCACCGTCCCCATCCCCGAAGGCACGCCCGTTAAACCAGTGCTCCTAAAAGCGGGCGATGTGTTGTTCTTTAACGGCCAACTCGTGCATGGTTCGTTTCCCAACACGTCCACAAATCGTTTTCGGCGTGCGCTGATTGGGCACTACATTGAGGGGGATTCGCAGCAGGTGGCGCGCTGGTATAGGCCCACATTGCGCATGGATGGCCGCGAGATTGATCTACCCACGAGCGAAGGCGGCAGCCAGTGCGGCGTGTGGGTAGACGAACACGGCCAGCCGATGATTGAAGTGTCGGGCTACGAAATGGTGGAGAAAGCGACGGAGTAAATCTACTCGTACGCCAGCACCTCGCGTACGGTAAGGCGCGAGGCGCGCCACGCCGGGAAGAAGCTGGCTAACCCGGCAATAACGGTGACGATGCCCAACCACAGCAACAAACCGTAGCTGGAAAACTCGTAGTTCAGCGTGCGGCGAATAAAGGCCATGCCCACCTGGTCGGCCAAGAGCTTGCTGATGGGCAACGCGAACAGCGAGCCGATGAGCCAACTAAGCCAGCCGATCAGCACGCCCTCGACCACCACAATTTGGCGGATGGCTCGGTCGCTGGCCCCAATGGCGCGCATCACCCCAATCTCGCGGGTGCGGTCTAACACGTTCATGCTCATGGTGCCCGCCAGACCTAGCCCGCCTACAAACGCCAACAACGTGGCCATGATGATGAGAAACGTGACCAGAATATTGAACTGAAAAGCGATTTGCTCACGTCGATCCGAGATGGTCTCGTAGGTGTCCACCCGCATGAGGGCGCGGCGAAACTGCGCATCAATCTCTTTGGCAATGGCGGCCTGCGATGCGGCATCGTGCTGCTCGGTGACGACGACGAGCGTGCGCGCTTGGCGCGGCAGCCCCAATGTGTTGCGGTAGCCCTCACGCGTGATATACAGCGTGCGCGGGTTGCGCACCTGGCCGGTGAGTGTGCTTTGGGCAATGCCCACAACTTGAAAAGGGAACTTGCGTTGGCCAAATTTGAGCGGGATGACATCGCCGACTTTGAGATCAGGCTCGTCGGCCAGCACATCGGCATTAATCACGATGGCGTTTTCGTCGTCGGGTTGCAGCCAACGGCCTGCAATCAAAATCGGCTGAATTAATTTGCTCTCTCCTGGCACAGCGATGACGGCGATGTTGCGGCTCTCGGTTTTGTCCTCGCGCACGCGGCGGGCATTGTCATTGCTCCACGCCTCGGCGTAAACCACACCTGGCACTTGCCGCACTTCGTTCAGGGCGCGCTCTTCAGATTGGGATTGCGCCAGCGCCACTTCGATGTCAAAGCTCCAGTACCGCAAAGAGTCTTGCAGCGTGCCGGTCAACGAGTCTCGCACGCTAAACACGGACACGAAGATGGCTGTGGCCAAAATCAGCGTGCCCAGCGTAAGCGCCAGCCGCCCTTTTTTGCGAAACGTGTTGCGCAGAGAGATGAGAAGCGGGCGAGGGAGAAGGGTTGCAAGTTGGAAGGTTGGAAGGTTTGCAGGTTTGTTCATCCAACCTTCAAACCTTCCAACCTTCCAACCTACACTCTCCAACCCCGTCGAAGTAATCGCCTCTCGCACCGTCATGCGTGCGCCGTTGATGATGGGGACGAGGGCGGCCAGCAGCGGGATGAGCAGGCCAACAGCGATTTCGAGCAGCAGCACATCGGTTGGGGTGCCCTGCGTCAAAATGTCGAAGTTGAGCAGACCGGCGATGTAGCCCGTCATCGCCCGTGCGCCCAACGCGCCCACCGGCACGGCAATCAACAAAGACAGCGCGCCAAATATGGCGACCATGCCCAGATACAAGCTGGCGATTTGTCTGCCGCGTCCGCCGATGGACTTCATGATGCCGATTTGCTTGAGTTGCTGTTGCATGACGGCGCTGATGGTGTTGATGACGAGAAAGGCGCTGAGGAAAAGCGAGAGTGCGCCGAGCGCGACCAGGATGAGCAGCATAGTTTGGATTTGCTCGTCGGCGTAATGCCTGCCGGGGTTTTGTTGGATGTTGTTGCCGAAATATCGTCGTCCTGTTTCGGGGGCGCTGTCTTTGCTGCTGTCTTCAATGCGGTCTTTGATTTTGTCTACAACGGTTTGAATGTAGGCGCGGTCGTGGCCGTTTTGTTTGACGATGATGCGCATCTCGCTGTAGGTCTTAGGGAAGCCGAGCCACTCCAGCGTCTCCATGCTGACGTAGGCCGAGCCAAAGTTGGCGAAGCGGGGGGGTGGGGCGTTCAGGTCGTGTACGGTGCCAGCGATGCGTAGTGCGCGTTTCTTGCCATCGCGTAGCTCCACGGTGAGCGAGCCGCCCTGTTGCACGTTGAACAGTTCGGTGGCGGCGCGTTCGATGAGCAGTTGCCGCCAGGGTGGGGTGCGCGCGCCGCTGATGAAGTCAATCGTGTTCACCCGAATGTCATCGAAGTTGTCGATGCCATAAAGCAGCAGATTGCTGTTGAGGCTCTCGTTTTTGATGCGTAGCAGATACAGGCTGCGGCCTTGCGCCTCGGCAATTTCGGGCATGCGCCGAATCGCATCAATAAAGTTTTCATCCAAGCCGCTGGCAAAGATGCGGGCGCTAGCGTCGGCGGTTAAATCGTATTGAGATTGCAGGTCGCGGGCCAAGATGGCGCGCGCGCCTGCTACCGCGCCTACGGCAAACACGCCTACGGCAATAGACAATACAACGAGCAAGGTGCGGCTTTTGTTGTGCCACAGGTCGCGCAGCACTTTGCGCCAGCGAGGGGGGAACACGAGGTGGGATTGTACTGAGGTAGATGAGTTAGGGGCCGGGTGCTCCTATCTGCTACGGCTATTCGAAAGTCGGAAATTGAACGCAGAGGACACGAAGAAGACGCAGATCCCACGGAGTAAACGCTCTCTTTTTGCATCTCTGCGGCCTTTGCGTCTACTCTGCGTGCTCTGCGTTCCATAGCGTTTATTAGACCTCTTGCAAAAGTAGGGGCGTTGCATGCAACGCCCCTACGAGCGTCGCACACCAATGGACTTTTGCAAGAGGTCTATTGCTTGTCAAGCGACTTTGTAATAGCCGTACCCTATCTGCTATTTGGTGAAGACACCCGCAAATTCAACCGCGCATCGAACACCAGCGCAAAGGCGATGAACACGGCGTTGGCCAGCGCTAGAAATGTGTTGGCGGCAGCGGTGTTGAGCGCATAGGGCAAATAGTTTTGCATGCGCGAGACGACAAACGGCACCAGCATGCCCTGCTGCACGGTCATGGGCAGCGTGAGGCAAAACAGGGTGAACAGAAAGGTCATCAACCGCAAGCCCAATCGCACCGACGCAATACGCCAGAAATGTGCCTGGCCCAACCGCACGCAGCGGGCCAGCCAACCAAACACGCCTGCCTTTGGCTGCTGCATGATCTCGGCGTGGCGGAAGCACAGCAAGGTGTCGAACACCAGCACCAGCGTGCCGCTGCCCAGCAACACCAACACAATGGGCATAGATGCCTTGCCAAAGGTTTGCTTGAGGTTGAGCCAACTGTAGTACACGCTGCTGGTGCTGCGGCTGAGCGAGAAACGCACGTAGCTGTATAGCTCGGTGAAGGGCGAGCCAGGGTCTGGCACGCTGACGGCGATGCCGCGAATAGCCATGGCCCCGCTGATGGCGCCAGCCTCGTTGCGTAGCCAGCGGTAATTGGAAAGATCGAGCTTCACTTCGCGTAGGGCGTAGGTGATGCCTGCGACGGCGAGGCTCATTAGCACGCCGTAGATGACTGAGCTGAGCAGCAGCGGCTTCCAGTTGCGCAGCGCAGCGCGAAAGGCATTTTTTACGGTGATGGCGGTGTGTGGGTCATCGGCTTTTGCCTGTGTGGGTTGCAGCGCCCTTAAGCCGATCCACGTAACCGCGCCCCGGCTGAACGACATGAACACAAAGCCCAGCACAGCTTGCACAATCATCTGGGTGTAAAAGATGTTCATGGATGAGGAGAAGTAGCTGCCGATGCGCGCATACACCTCTAGGATTAGCACGGTGTAAAGCAGGTTGCTGATGAGCGCCGCGCCGCCAAATCCCAACAGCCCTGCCGAGAGCAAGGGCACGGGGTGGGCGATAAAGATGTGGACGGTTTCGCGCAGCAATTGCGAGAACTCGTGGGTAACCTGGGAGGATTGCGGGCGTACGCCCAGGCGGGCGGCTAACCTTGCCCTCAAGGTGCCCGCAAAACCCAGGGTTGTTCTCGCATTTGCAGTTGCCGCCATACTGTCTCCTGCTTAGAAAGCTTTTGGAACTTCACCAACTCGTAAACGTCTAATAAACCTTCTGCAACGTTCCCTGCGGTTGCAGGAGGCAAAACTCATCCTCCCGAAGATTGAACTTGCAAGAATCAGGCTCTTTTGCGCAACCTTCGAGAGGATTCGCCAGCTACCGAGTTTATATTCAAGCCTGTGATGAGGATTGAGAATGAAAATTGAGATTTCAATGAACCTACGCCAAATTGTATTGATAACCTGCCTGACCGCGAATCTGGCTTTGGGAGTAAGTTTGACGGGTTGCACGTTGGCCACGCCGCCTGCACGGTCTGCGAACCCATCTACCGTTACCCCTGTTGCTGCAAACAATGCTTCTACAGACAATCCTTCCGACAACGCTTCCAACAACCTTTCCGAACCTACTGCCATGTCCTTGCCTACTTTGCCCGAAGACCGCCGCCCGCGCGCAGTTGAGACGCCTATCACGATTACGATTACTGAAACGCGCGTGCCTGCTAAAGATGCGCAGCGCATTGCGCTGGTGTTTCAGTGGCACGGCGGCATTGCAGGCCGCAACGACATGTGGACGATTTATCAGAGTGGGTTGGTGCGCTCTAACAAGGGTATTGACCAAAACGTTGGACCAGAAGTGGTGCAGAAGTTGTTGGCCGATATTGAGGCACTGGGCTACTTTGACCTGAATGAGCAGTATCGAGCAAACTGCGCGGATTGCTTTGAGTACAGCATTCTGGCCTACAAAGGCGATAACAAGAAAGCCGTGCGAGCGATGGATGATGGCAGCTTGCCCGAATCGCTGATGAAAGTGGTTGCAGCGATTCGTGAAGTGGTTGCGCCGACGATTTAGATTGAGCTGTGCAAGCGTAGTTCGGTGTGGTTGGTAATAGGTGTGCAGGCACACCTTGCGTTAGCTCACCGCTTTCTTTACGAGCTCACCGATCCTTGCCTCGTCGGTGGCGGTCAACTTCTTCAGCGCGAAGGCGACCGGCCACAGGGTGCCTTCGTCGAGGTTCGCATCGTGCTGGAAGCCGAACGTCGCGTACCGTGTGTTGAACTTACTCGCAGCCTGAAAGAAGCAGATGACCTTACCGTCCTTGGCATAGGCGGGCTGCCCGTACCAAGTTTTCGGTGAGAGGGCTGGCGCGCTGGCTTTGATGATCTCGTGCAGCCGCTGGGCCATGGCGCGCTCCGGTTCCGGCATCGCGGCTATTGCCGCGAGCACGTCGCTTTCCCCAGCCGTCTTGTCCTTGTTTGCACGCGCTTCCGCCTTCAGCTCTTGGGCGCGAGCCTTCATCGCAGCGCGTTCCTCGTCCGTGAATCCGTTGGGATTCTTGTTGATCGTGGTGGTGGTCTTGGTGGACGCCTGCGCGTCTTTCTTTGGGCTCATAGAAATTTCTTCCTTGCAATCCGCCTTTTAGCACTCTTAATCGTCTAATCCCTTCCCATTGAGAATGTGCTTTGTATATTTTTCAATCCGCGCCTCTCTCGTTTTGGATTGTTTCGCTGCTGAAAAATAGAGAAGGTAACCTCGCTGTCGTCCCGGCGTCAGTGCATCAAAAGCCGTTTTCAAGTCAGGGTCTTCATCCAGTTTATTGATAAATTCTTCAGGCGTTTCGAATTCTGAAGTCTTTTTGAATTCCACTTTCAAACCAGCCTTCTCCACGTCAATGGCTTCGCGAATATAGGCCTTCACGACGCTTTCCATCTCAACGATTTGCTGAAGGCTGGTGAATCGAATCTGGCGCGCCGACTGCACATGCTTCGTTTGTTGGACGAGAATGCCTTCGGGGTCTTTGAACAAGGCGCCTTTGAAAAACAATAGCGCACAGTATTCTTTGAACACATGGATCACAACAATGTTATTGCTCTGAAACGTGTAACACGGGCAACCCCACTTTAATTCTTCGGTCAGCCCGCAATCAAGCGCGATCGTTCTCAAATTCTTGATTTCTTCCTGCCACTGTTTGGCTTTAACAAAATACCACTCAACTTTGGGGTTTGGTTTACTCTTGGTCATGGGCGGCATGTGTTGGATTTTAAGGTGCGCTAGCCCTTCCAAGCCTTTGGCTGCAGGATGCGGATTTGGTTACCGAACGGGTCGCGCAGGCCGCAGTCGATTCCGTAGCCGTGGTCGATCGCCTCTTGCGTGAACTCGACACCCTTGGCGCGGAGCCGCTCGTATGTGCCGAAGCAATCGTCGGTGCGGAGCACCATGCCGACCCCGGTTGCGCCTTTCGTGACGAGTTGCCGAACCTGCTCGGCGGTCTTCTCGTCCATCACCGGCGGGCCAGGGACATCGAGCACGATCTCCGGGATCGGCTGGCCGACCACGCCGATGGTCAGCCAGCGAAAGCCGCCGTTGGTGATATCAGCTTTAACCTCGAGCCCGAGCTTCCCGACGTAGAAATCGAGCGCCTCCTGGTGATCGAGAACCCAGATGTGCGCGTTCGTAATTGCGTTGAAGTTATTCATAGCACCGACTTTACTCCCGCGCTGGCTGGTTGGCTTCTCCGAAACTGCTCGGTCGCGCCCACGCCATCGTGAAGCAGGTGGGGACTGCACCCTTGACCGGCGCGCTGCGGCGGCGGTAAGCGAGTGGCGACTGACCGATGATCTCGCGGAACGTGCGGCTGAACGTACCAAGGCTGGTGAAGCCAACGGCGAGGCAGATATCGGTGACGCTGCGGTCGCTCTCGCGTAGCAGGAACATCGAGCGCTCGACCCGGCGGCGCTGGAGGTAGCGATGCGGCGTCTCGCCGAACGTGGTGCGGAAGGTCCGGATGAAGTGCGCCTCGGAGACGCAGGCGATCTGGGCCAGTGCAGCGACGTCGAGCGGCTGGTCGTAGGCGCGATCCATCGCGTCGCGCGCACGCAGCATCCAACGGTTGCTTTCCTCGACATCGCGGCTCATGAGCAGTGAGTCTAGCATGATGGTTGGCTTAGCAAAGTCCCGGTTTCCGGTTACGGTAATGGCGTTTGCACAAAAGCTGAATAGAATCCGTCCATGCCCCCCAGCGGAATAGTCTCGTTGCTCGACGAAGAACATGCGACCCGGGTTCACAAACTCTGGGCGCAACTCCGCGATGAGTTTGGTGTGCGCTTCCTCTACGAGCAAGTCCCCATCCCACATTTTTCATATCACGTTGCATCGGTTTACGACCGTGAGAAAACCAAAACGCTGCTAAGCGAGATTGCCGCACGCATGAAGCCGTTTACGGCCAAGACGGGTGGGTTGGGCATTTTTACCGGCGCGCAGCCGGTGCTGTTTGTAAACGTGGCGCGCTCGCCGGAGCTGGCGCGCATGCACGACACGCTGTGGCCCGCGCTGGCCGCCTTGTCCGAGGATGCCCAGGCCTTCTATCAACCCACGGCCTGGATGCCCCACATCACGTTGGCGCAAGGTGATTTAAGCCACGACAAGCTGCTGGATGTGTTGCGCTGGCTTAGCTCGCAAGACTTTAACTGGACGTTTGAGGTGAATACATTGACGATGATTGAATGGACGGGCACGCGCAACGAAGTGCATCAGTTTAGGTTTAATGGAGATAGCACAAGCTAAACAACACATAAATCATGCACCGCGAATATCACAAATGGTGGAGCCCGGCGTTGGAACGCGATATGGAGTTGCTGGTGTTTGGGCATCAGGGTGCGCGGGTGCTGGTGTTCCCCACCAGCCGCGGCAAGTATTACGAGTGGGAAGACCGGGGCATGATGCACGGCCCGCTGCACGAACATTTGGAGCGCGGCTGGTTGCAGCTATTTTGCGTAGATAGTGTGGACAGCGAAAGTTGGTACAACTACGGCGCGCATCCGGGGCAGCGGGGCTGGCGGCAAACGCAGTATTGCAATTACATTGTGGATGAGGTGCTGCCGCTGACCTGGCGGATGAACCCTAACCCTTTTCTGATGAGCGTAGGAGCCAGCTTTGGGGCGTATCACGCCGCCGCGATTGCCTTCAAATATCCGCACCTGTTTAGCCGCATGATTGCGATGAGCGGGATGTTCGACATCAAACGCTTTACCGGTGGCTACAGCGACGACAACGTGTACTTTAATAACCCTGTGGATTTTGTGCAGAACGAGGCCGACTGGGGTCGCCTGGAAGCGTTAAAGCGCATGGACATTGTGATTGCGACCGGCAAGGACGACACGCTGCGCGAAGAGAGCGAACGGATGAGCCGCGTGTTGTGGGGCAAAGGTATCGGCAATGCCCTGCGGCTGTGGGATGGCTGGAGCCACGACTGGCCGTATTGGCAGCGGATGATGGGGTTGTATGTGGGTGGGCATGATTAGTGAATGGTGAATGGTGAATAGTGATTGGGGATTTTGAACTCACCAATCCCTAATCCCTATTCCCTTTTTCGAGGAGGTTGTAGTGAGCGCAAAAAAGATTGGTGTGATTGTGGGGCGCGAGTGGAGTTGGCCGCCAGCGTTTATTGAAGAAGTAAACAAGCGCGAAGCGGGTGTGACGGCGGAGTATGCCAAGCTGGGCGGCACGCGGATGGAGGAGCCGCCGGAGTATTCTGTGTTGGTAGATCGCATCTCGCACGAGGTGCCGTACTATCGGTCGTATCTCAAGCACTGCATGCTGCATGGCGCGTATGTCATCAACAACCCGTTTATGTGGACCAGCGACGACAAATTTTTTGGCGCGAGCTTAATCACCAAGCTAGGCGTGAGCAGCCCGAAGACGGTGGTGCTGCCCAACAAAGACTATGTGCCAGGCATTGTTCACACCGAGAGCTTGCGCAACTTGAAGTACCCGGTGCCGTGGGCGGAGCATTTGGAATACCTCGGCGGCTTCCCGGTGGTATTAAAAGACGCGCATGGTGGCGGCTGGAAGAACGTAGCGATTTGCCGCGATTGGGATGATCTGTGGAACGCCTATAACCAAAGTGGTTTGCTGACGATGGTGCTGCAAGAGTTCATTCGTTTCGATGGCTATGTGCGCTGCATGTGTTTGGGCCAGGAAGAGATTAAGGTGATGAATTACGACGTGGACGCGCGCAAGTATTCGCCGCACAGCCTGGCCCCAGCTCTGCACGAGCGCGTGGTGCGCGATTCGCTGACGATTGTGAAGGCGCTGGGTTACGACATGAATACGATTGAGTGGGCGATCCGCGACGACGTGCCATACGCGATTGACTTTATGAACCCCGCGCCGGACATGGATGTGAATAGTTGTGGCTACGACTATCACCGTTGGTGCGTGGAGCACATGGCCGACTTGTGCATCAAGCTGGCGCTAGAGCCGAAGCGACAGGTGCGACCGTTCATAACCCCCGACCCCTAAAGGGGAGTCGTTGAGTTACTCAACGACTCCCCTTTA
>JAYTNY010000342.1:0-5764 GCA_043748055.1 Roseobacter sp. | reverse complement strand
CAACGTTCTACGGTCTTCTTCGGTTAGTCTTACATACAGCGGGCTTTTCATGCCTTCCACTGTAGACCATTCAAAAATTATGTTTTTGTTGCACTAGGGGCCGACATGACCCCCGATGGCATGCCGCTCGGCCCGATCATAGCCGCGATCATTGTTGCGGTCTGCATGGGCTGGTCCAGGTTCAAGGAATGGCTGCGCCAGCTCGTGACGCTGCGCAGCGCGCCTGGATGGTATGGGCTAGCGCCGGCGGCACCGGTGCTTATCATCTTCGCTTCGGTGCTTATCAACTACGCCTTTGGCGCACCGCTGCCCACCGCAGTGCAACTGGCGGGCTGGACCGAACTGCCTGCGGCCTTCATCGGCATTCTCATTTATATCGGCATCGGCGAAGAGGCGGGTTGGACAGCTTTCGCCGCACCGGAGTTGCTGAAGCGGCACACATTTGTCAAATCCTGGGTGATTCTGGCTGCGGTGCGAGTTCTCTGGCATCTTCCTCTGATGCTATCCGGAGAGTTGACTTGGGTGCTTGGTATCGGTGGGAACATCGCGTTTCAGTACTTGGTGCTGTGGATGTTCACACAAAGTAGGCGGGTTTGGCTACTGGCTGCGATCTGGCACGCAACACTCAACACTGTCGGCGGCCAGTTCTTCTTTCCAATGGTAGCAGGCGTGGATCAGGCTCGTCTTGGCGTGATCATGACTTTGCTGTATATCGGCGCGGCAGTGATCGTCTCGCTGTTGAACAATAGACGGCGGGGTGTCGTGAGCGAGCAGTTGAAACGTGCCCCAGTTAAGATCCCTTGAACGGGCAAAATGCATTGCTGGATTCAAATAACTCACAAGGAGTAAAGGTTCCGAGCATTCCTAAACGGCACAACAAGGCTTGGTGCCGACGTCCATGGCCGGCGACTTTTCAGTCTACGAAGGCTCTGTGGGCCATGTCCGCGGCACAAGCTGTTGTTGTGCTGCTGGGGTGCGTTTGTCAATGAACGCGCTGCGAGTAAGATTTACGGCATGAGCACCACCCTGATAAAAAATGGCCGGATTATTACGGCAAGCGACGACTATGCGGGCGATATTTTGATTGACGACGAGACGATTGCACTGGTTGGCGATGGGCTGATGGAGAAGGGCGCGGACAACGTGATTGACGCCAAAGGCAAGATGATTTTGCCGGGCGGCATTGATGTGCATACGCATCTGGACATGCCCTTTGGTGGCACGGTGAGCAGCGATGATTTTTTCACCGGCCACAAGGCCGCGCTGTTTGGCGGCACGACAATGCATGTGGATTTTTGCATCCAGCCCAAAGGCAAGACGCTGAGCGAGAGCCTGGACATTTGGCACGCCAAAGCCAAAGGCAAGGCCGCGATGGACTACGGCTTTCATGTGGCGATTACGGACTTGACCGATGAGGTGCTGCACGAAATTAGGGCACTGCCGAAGCTGGGCGTGACCAGCATCAAGCTGTTTATGGCCTACAAGGGCGCATTGCAGATTGATGACACCACACTGTTCAAGAGCCTGCGCGTGGCGAAAGAGAGCGGCGTGCTGACGATGGTGCATGCCGAGAACGGCGATGCGATTGACGTGTTGATTAAGGACGCGGTGGCCGCAGGCAATCTCTCGCCCATCTGGCATGCTCTTACCCGCCCGCCGGAGTTGGAGGCCGAGGCCACCAACCGCGCCATTCAATTGGCACGGGCTGCGGGTGATGCGCCTTTATTTGTGGTGCATCTGACGAACGCGGGGGCGCTCAGCGCCATCAGCGAGGCGCGGGCGCGCGGGCAGCACGCCTATGCCGAGACGTGCGTGCAATATTTTTACTTTACGAAGGACAACTTGAACGGCATCAAAGGCGACTCGTTTAACGGTGCGAAGTGGGTGTGCAGCCCGCCGTTCCGCGAGAAGAGCGATCAGGCGGCATTGCTGCGCGGTATTCGCACGGGGGATTTGGTGAGTGTTAGCACCGATCACTGCCCCTTCAATTACAAGACGCAAAAGAGCATGGGCGCCAAGAGCTTTGCCGCCATCCCCAACGGCGTGCCGGGCATTGAAGACCGCATGATGATGTTGTGGGATGCCGCCGTAAACAGCGGCGCGATTACGCCCAGCCGCTTTGTGGAGCTGACCGCGACCAACCCCGCCAAGCTGTTTGGCGTTTACCCCAAGAAAGGAACGATTGCGGTGGGCGCGGATGCCGACCTGGTGATTTGGGATCCGAAGGCCAAACACACCGTGAGCGCGAAGACCAGCCACATGAATGTGGATTACAACTTGTATGAAGGCATGACCGTGACCGGCAAGCCGAGCAAAGTGTTCTTGCGCGGTCAACTGGTTGTAGACGGCAAGAAGTGGCTGGGCAGCAAGGGCGCGGGGCGGTTCTTGGCGCGGAAGAGCCCGACGCTAATCTGAGCTTTGTTAAGCATGGTAGCCGCAGGCTCTGATTACCTCAGGTTTTCTAAATCTCACGCAAAGGCGTTGATTGCCCTAGGTTTTCACCACAAAGACACAAAGAACACAAAGAAGCCCTTCGTGATCTTTGTGTCTTTGTGGTTCAAATCAGAAAACCTAAGGCAATCAGGCAAAGGCGCTAAGACGCAAAGTTTTTTTCTTTGTGCTTTTGCGCCTTTGCGTGAGAAAACCTGAGGTAATCAGCCGCTGGCTTTAGACTACGCCCAACACATGAGTAAAGACGTCTTGCATAGTAAAGCTGGAAGCTGCAAACGTTGTCGTAGATACAAGGGGCGAAGCATTTGAGAATCCAGTTGGGTTTGTTGGCCCGCGCTCCCGAATGCTTTGCCCCTACCTCTCGGTTCACAGCGACTTCTTGAGAACGCTCTCAATCCCCTTGAGAACCCAATTGACTTTGCCCCCACGCGCATTACCGTATGCGCCATGCGAACCCCCCATCCTTTTGGCGAATTACTGAGCAGGCTGCGTGCCCGCAAACCCGGACTAACCCAAGCCAAGCTGGCCGAGCTAACTGGCTATGACCTCGCCGTGATTGCGCGCATGGGTCAGGGTCAAAAAGATTTAACTGGCCCACTGGCACGCGAACGCATCTTGCGCGTCATTCAATCGCTGGATGAATGTGGCGTGCTGAATGGGGTTGATGAGGCCAATGTTTTGTTGGAGGCGGCGACGTTGCCACCCTTGTTTGCAGGCAACTACAGCGAGGCCGAGTTGCTGCAGCAACTGGCGCTGCATCGCCACGCTGCACCCGCTGATGATTTAAGCCTGCCCTTTGCGCCGCGCCACAACCTGCCCGCGCAACTCACCAGCTTTATTGGCCGCGAGCAAGAGATTGCACAAGTGACCTTGTTTTTGGCCGGGCCAATAACGCCACCCATGCCCGCCACAAGCAAGAATTTGCACGCACGCAAGAAATCCGATGCACGCCTCATCACCTTGACCGGCCCCGGCGGCGTGGGCAAGACCCGGCTGGCGCTGGAGGTGGCGGCGGCCTTGTGCGAGGACTATGCCGATGGCGCGTGGTGGGTGTCGCTGGGCGCGCTGAGCGATCCATCACTGCTGACGCAAGCCATCCTCACCACGTTTGAGTTGAATCGGCAGGCACAGGCCGCGCCCTTAAATCTACTTGTGGGCTATCTTGAGAAACGGCGCTTGCTGTTGGTGCTGGATAACTGCGAACACCTGGTGGATGCCTGCGCCGAGTTGGCCGCGCACTTGATGAGCTATTGCCCCAACCTGCGCATCCTCGCCACCAGCCGCGAGGCGTTGCAGGTGCCGGGCGAGGTGACGCTGCGCGTGCCACCCCTGACTGTGCCACGCCCAGCGCTGGCGGACACAAACAACGTCATGGACTTCGATGCCGTGCGTTTATTCGTCGAGCGCGCGCAAGCCATGCGCCCGGACTTCGATCTCACGGCGGCGAACGCCAGCGCCGTCGCGCACATCTGCGAGCGGTTGGATGGCATCCCGCTGGCGTTGGAGTTGGCGGCGGCGTTGATGCAAGTGCTTTCGGTGGAGGAGATTGCAGCGCGCATGGACAACCGCTTCTCGCTGTTGAAGGGCGGCTATCGCACGGTCACGCCGCGCCACCAGGCACTCAGCAACGCAGTGGATTGGAGCTACGAGTTGCTCACGCCTGCCGAGCAAATTTTGCTGGCGCGGCTGTCGGTGTTTGCAGGTAGCTGGAACACCGCCGCCGCCGAGGGCATTTGTGCCGATGACAAATTAAAGCGCGCAGACGTGTTGCCCACGCTGCGCCAACTGGTGAATAAATCACTCGTTGTTGTTGAGGCAACTGTTGATGAATCGTCTCGCTATCGTCTGCTCAAGACGATCCATGAATACGCGACAGAAAAACTGCGCGAAAGGAGTGAATACATCATGATGAAAGACAACCACTTAACGTATCTTGTGAACTTTGCCGAAACTGCCAATGTTCAACTGCACGCCGATCAGGAAGACCCAGCAGTCTGGGCAAGCCTAATTGAACAGCGCGACGAACTGCTCGCCGCCCTAACCCATGCCGAGCAAAGCGGCAACACCGAGGCGCTGTTGCGGTTGGCGGCGGCGTTGCAGTCGTTCTGGGTAGGGCGCGGCCTGCGCGAAGAAGGCACGCAATGGATGAACAAGGCGTTGGCGCTCGGCAAGGCCGCACCTGCCCGGTTGCGCGCCGCACTGATGTTTGCCTGGGCATGGACGTTTGAGCGCGATGCAGAGAGGCTTAAGCAACTCACGCCCGAGGCCGAGGCCTGCCTAGCGGAATGCAGCGCCGCACAAGACACACTTGGCATGGCACAGGCACAGACCGTGCTTGGCGGCGCTGCGGCTGAGTCGGGTGAATATTCAAAGGCGCGAGCGCACTTTGATGAGGCATTGCGCTTCTTTGAGGCACAAGGCGACCCATGGGCCATTGCCAATGTGCGCCACAAGATCGGGGATGTTTTGCATCGCGCAGGTAGCCCAACAACCGAAACGTGGATGCGCGAGAGCATCCAGCGATACCGGGACAGTGGGGAAAACAAGAAGCTATCTACCGCGCTGGCCGACCTAGCCTGGTGGATCGAGGCGAAAGAACCGGGCAATGCACGCATCTTGGATGTATGGCGCGAATCGGTTGCAGCAGCCGAAGCAGCAGGCAATGTCGGTCTAAGGAGCGAGTTCCTGCTGATGCTTGGCCGCGCAGAGCTGTCTGCCGGCGACCGAGCGCAGGCCAGCGACCATTTCGCTCAGTCGCTGCAAATCGCGTGCGACATGGACAGCAAGAGCGGCATTGAAAGTGTCGTAGAGGTGATGCGCGACGTTGATTCGGCGCGTGCTGAATTAATTCTCGAGGCGTACTTGCTGCGTAAGCAACAGGCAGGCGACTAGAAAAGCATCGCCGCAGATGCGTACTATCTCAGCATTCTGAAGTCTTCTCTCACAAAGAACACGAAGAGAATACCTTTGTGATCTTCGTGTTCTTTGTGAGGTTTTTCACCATTTCCACCGCCAAGAAAATTGAGACTTCGCCCCATAATTTTGAGAACTTGATTGACTTTGCCTCCTCGTACGCTACCGTAGGCGTATGCGAAGCAACCATCCATTTGGCGAATTACTGGGCAAGCTGCGCGCCCGCAAAAAAGGGCTAACCCAATCCAAGCTGGCTGAGATGGCTGGCTATGACCCAGCAGTTATTACGCGCATGGGCCAGGGCAAGCAAGACTTAACCGGGCCACAGGCGCGCGAGCGGGTCATCCGCGTCATCCAGGCACTCAATGAATCTGGGGTGCTGCATGGGGCCGAAGAAGCC